>CAZAEG010000166.1:0-8105 GCA_964484035.1 uncultured Enterobacteriaceae bacterium
GTCGGCGAGCGCGAACATGGCGCGCGTGAAGTTGCAGTGCAGGTCGAGGCTCGCCGCCACCGGCACGCGCGGCCCCACGACCGCGCGCACGCGCCGCAGCAGCTCGCCCTCGCCGTCGTCGAAGCGCTCGCTCACCATCGCCCCGTGCAGGTCGAGGTACACGCCGTCCACCGGCAGCGCCGCCTCGAGGCGCCGCACCAGCTCGCCCGCGATGCGCTCAAAGGCGTCGTCCGTGACCTGCGCCGACGGGCTCGCAGCGGCCCAGGCCGTGCCGACCAGCTGGTGCCCCGCCGCGCGCAGCGCGTCGATCGCGCCGGCCGCGGGAATGTTGGCGCCGCCCACCGCCGCGAACAGGGGCTCGCCGTACTGCGCGCCCGGCCAGCCGCCGCCCGCCTCGAACGCGGCGTAATCCGCCGGCGAAGGCGCAAAGGTGTTGGTCTCGTGCTGGAAGCCGCCGATTGCGATGCGTGCCACCCGGTTCTCCCTCGGAACCGGGATTCTGGCATGGCGCCAGGGTTTCTTGCCCGGTCCGATGCCTTGGGTTATCTTGCTGCGGCACTCCTTTGCCCCCACGGAGAAGTCCCATGACATTGAACCGCTCGCTGGCGGCGATTGCCGTCACCGCAGGTTTTCTCGGCACCTTCGGTGCGTCCGCCGCACGGGCCGAAACGGTGCTCACCGTCGTGCCGCACTCGAACCTCGCGATCCTGGATCCGATCTGGACCACTGCGTACATGAGCCGCAATCACGGCTACATGATCTACGACACGCTGTTCGGCACCGACGAGGCGAGCAGGATCCAGCCGCAGATGGTGGAGAAGTGGACCGTGTCCAAGGACAAGAAGGTGTACGAGTTCAAGCTGCGGCCCGGGCTCGAGTTCCACGACGGCGCGCCCGTCACCGGTGAGGACGTCGTCGCCTCGCTTGCGCGCTGGGGCGCGCGCGACGCGATGGGCGGCGCGCTGATGAGCTTCGTCGACAAGATGGAGGCGACCGGCGGGGAAGCGTTCCGCATCACGCTGAAGGAGCCGTGCGGCTTCGTGCTGGAGGCGCTCGGCAAACCCTCCTCCAACGTGCCGTTCATCATGCCGAAGCGCATCGCCGAGACGCCGCCCGACAAGCAGATTACCGAGTACGTCGGCTCGGGGCCGTACATGCTGGTGAAGGAGGAGTTCAAGCCCGGCGACAAGGCAGTCTACGTCAAGAACCCGAAGTACCGGCCGCGCAAGGAAAAGACCTCGGGTACGGCGGGTGGCAAGAACGTGTACGTCGACAAGGTGGTGTGGAACCTCGCGCTGCGCGACCCGCAGGCGCAAGTGAACGCTCTCGTCAACAACGAAGTGGACATCATCGAGTCGCTGGCGTTCGATCACTTCGAGACCGTATCGAAGGAAAAGGGCGTCACCGTGTACAAGCCGAAGATCGGCCTGCAGTACATGTGCCGTTTCAACCACCTGCATGCGCCGTTCGACAACGCCAAGGTGCGCCGGGCGGTGCTCGCGGCCTTCGACCAGCGGCCGTTCCTCAAAGCGCAAGTCGGCGTCGACGGCCTGTACGAGCCCTGCGCATCGATATTCACCTGCGGCACGCCGTACGGCGTGTCCACCGGCAGCGAGATCCAGTCCAAGTCCAACATGAGGAAGGCGCAGGGACTGGTGAAAGCCTCCGGCTACGACGGCACGCCGGTAGTGCTCATGAAGCCCACCGACCTGCACGCGATCGGCAAGCTTCCGGACGTGGCGGCGCAGCTCATGCGCCAGGCGGGCCTCAAGGTCGATCTGCAGGCGATGGACTGGCAGACGCTCGTATCGCGGCGCGCGAAGAAGGACGCGCCGAAAGACGGCGGCTGGAACATGTTCTGCACCGCCTGGGTGTCGCCCGACATCTGGAACCCGGTCAACAACGCGGCGCTTCCCGCGCGCGGCGCGGCGACACCGTGGTTCGGCTGGCCCGAGGACGCCAGGCTCGAGGAGCTGCGCGCGGCATTCATGCGCGAGACCGACGACAAGAAGAAGATCGCGCTCGCCGGCGAGGTGCAGAAGCGCGCCTTCGAGGTCGCCACGCACGCTCCGCTCGGCGAGTACACCCAGCCGGCGGCCGCGCGCAAGAGCGTAAGCGGTTTCGCCGCCGCGGCGCACGGCCTGGCCAATACGTACTGGGGCATCGGGAAGAAATAGGCGTAAATCCGGATGCCGGCCGAGTCCGGCGGCTCCGGTTCACGATGCTTCAGTTCATCGCGAGACGGCTGCTCGCAACGGTCCCGGTCCTCGCGATCGTGGCGGTGCTGGTGTTCCTGCTGCTGCGCCTCACGCCAGGCGACCCCGCCGCGATCCTGGCCGGCGATGCCGCGAGCAGCGAGCAGATCGAGGCGATCCGGCGCACGCTCGGCCTGGAAAGGCCCCTTCCCGTGCAGTTCGGCATCTGGATCGGCCAGATGCTGCAGGGCGACCTCGGCGAGTCCTACTACTACAAGGTTCGCGTCACCGAGCTGATCGCGCAGCGCCTCGAGCCCACCTTGTCGCTCGCCGCGCTGACGATCGTGATCGCGGTCCTCGTTTCGGTGCCGCTCGGCACGCTCGCCGCGTGGCGCTTCGGCAGCTGGTTCGACCGCCTGCTCATGGCATTCTCGGTCTTCGGGTTCTCGGTGCCCGTGTTCGTGCTCGGCTACGTGCTGGTGTGGCTCGTGTCGCTCAAGCTCGGCTGGCTGCCGGTGCAGGGCTACAAGCGCCTCGCAGACGGCTTCTGGCCCTACCTGGAGCACCTCATCCTGCCGGCCCTGACGCTCTCGGTGATCTACATCGCGCTGCTCGCGCGCGTGACGCGCGCCTCGGTGCTGGAAGCCCTGGGCGAGGATTACATCCGCACGGCGCGCGCCAAGGGCCTGGGCGAATCCCGCGTGCTCGTGTTCCATGCGCTCGCCAACGCTGCTGTCCCGATCGCCACCGTGATCGGCATCGGCATTGCGCTGCTCGTCGGCGGCGTCGTGGTGACCGAGTCCGTGTACGCGATTCCGGGACTCGGCAGGTTGACGGTTGACGCGGTGCTCGCGCGCGACTTTCCCACGATCCAGGGGCTGATCCTGTTTTTCTCGCTGGTGTACGTGGCGGTGAACCTGGTGGTCGACCTTTCCTACGTGTTCTTCGATCCGCGCATCCGCTACTGACATGGGCTCCACGGACGCTGACAAGCTGGCAGCCCTGTCGGTCGAAGCGGCCGCGGTGCGGCCACGCGAGACGACGTGGCAGCGCGTGCACGGCAACTGGTCGGTACGCCTCGGCGCCGGCGCACTGGCGTTGCTGCTCGCCGTCGCTGCCGCGGCCCCCTGGCTCGGCACCGTCGATCCCACCATGTTCGACGCCGGCAGTCGCGACCTGCTGCCGGGGAAGGCCGGCGAGATGACGACCCTGGAAGGGGAAACGATCCGGCATACGTTCTGGTTCGGGTCGGACTCGTTCGGCCGCGACAACTACAGCCGCGTGCTATACGGCACGCGCGTGTCGCTCGTCGTCGGGGTCATCACCGCGCTCATGGCGCTCGCCTTCGGCGTGGTGTGCGGATTGACGGCCGGGTATCTGCGCTGGCTCGACGGGATTCTCATGCGCGTGATGGACGGCATCATGGCGGTGCCGGCCATCCTGATCGCGATTGCTCTGGTGGCCATGTGGCGGGCGAGCCTCACCACGGTGATCATCGCCATCGCCATCCCCGAGATCCCGCGCGTCACCCGGCTGGTGCGCTCGCTCGTGCTCAGCATCCGCGAGGAGCCCTTTGTCGAGGCGGCGGTGTCGCTCGGTACGCCGACCTGGAAGATCATGTTCGGCCACATCCTGCCCAACACGATGGCGCCGCTCATCGTGCAGGGCACGTTCATCAGCGCCTCGGCCATACTCACCGAGGCGATCCTTTCGTTCCTCGGCGTGGGGCTGCCGCCCGACATCCCCACCTGGGGCAACATCATGGCCGAGGGACGCATCCAGTTCGTGCAATACCCGCACAACGTCTTCATCCCGGGCATCTTCCTGACGCTCACGGTGCTCGCGGTGAACATCCTCGGCGACGGCATGCGCGACACGCTCGACCCGAAGATGGCGAAGAAGGTATGAGCGTCCTCGAGGTGCGGGACCTGACGATCGCGCTGCCGGCCGGCGGCGACCGGCGTGAGGCCGCCTCGCGCGTCTCGTTCACGGTGGACCGCCGCGAGATCGTGTGCCTGGTGGGCGAGTCGGGTTCCGGCAAGTCGGTGATCGCGCAAGCCGTCATGGGCCTGCTGGCGAAGGGCCTGCCGGTGACCTCGGGCGCCATCCTGCTCGAAGGCGAGGACCTCACGCACGCGCCGCGGCGACGGCTGCGCGAGCTGCGCTGCACGCGCATGTCGATGGTGTTCCAGGAGCCGATGACGGCGCTCAACCCGGTGATGCGCTGCGGCACGCAGCTCGACGAGGTGCTGCGCGAGCATACGGCGCTTGCCGCCGCCGAGCGCCGGCGCCGCATCCTCGACATCGTGCGCGAGGTTCGCCTGCCCGATCCCGAGCGCATGGTCGAGTCCTACCCGCACCAGCTCTCCGGCGGCCAGCGCCAGCGCATCATGATCGGCATGGCGCTGCTGCTGGAGCCGGCGCTGCTGATCGCCGACGAGCCGACCACGGCGCTCGACGTCACCACGCAGGCGCAGATCCTGCGCCTGATCCTCGACCTGCAGGCGCGCCACGGCATGGGGGTGCTGTTCATCACGCACGACTTCGGCGTGGTGGCCGAGATCGCGCACCGCGTCGCGGTGCTGCGACTCGGACAGCTGGTCGAGCTCGGCGCGAAGGACGAGGTACTGCGCCGGCCGCGCCACGACTACACGCGCATGCTGATCGGCGCCGTGCCGACGCTCAAGCCGCACGCGCGGCCGGCAGATGCATCGGCCCCGGTGGTGCTCGCCACGCGCGGCCTGTCGAAAACCTACCGCGACCGCGGCTGGTTCGCGCCGCGGCGCGAAGTGCGCGCCGCCGAAGACGTCACGCTCGAAGTGCGCAAAGGCCAGACGCTGGGCATCGTCGGCGAATCGGGCTCGGGCAAGTCCACGGTCGCGCGCTGCATCGTGCGCCTCATCGATCCGAGCGGCGGCGAGGTGCGACTGGCGGGCGAGGACATCGCGACGATGCCGCAGCGCCGGCTGCGTGCCTTGCGCCGCCACGTGCAGATCGTGTTCCAGGATCCGTACCGCTCGCTCAATCCGCGCCGCACGGTGCTCGAGGCAATCATCGAGGGGCCGCGCAACTACGGCCTGGCGCGCAGCGCCGCGGTGGCGCGCGCGCGCAGCCTGATGGGCCTGGTGCGCATGGACCCCGATTCGCTCTCGCGCTACCCGCACCAGTTCTCGGGCGGGCAGCGCCAGAGGATCTGCATCGCGCGCGCCCTCGCCATGGAGCCCGAGCTGCTCATCGCCGACGAGGCGGTCTCGGCGCTCGACGTCTCGGTGCAGGCGCAGGTGCTCGAGCTGCTCGAGGACATCCGCGGCCGCCTCGACCTGGCGATGCTGTTCATCACGCACGACCTGCGCGTCGCCGCGCAGATCTGCGACCACGTGGCGGTCATGTCGCAGGGCCGCGTCGTCGAGTACGGGCCGGCGGCCGAGGTGTTCGGCGCGCCGCGCCACAAGTACACGCGGGCGCTGCTCGACGCCGCCCCGGGGCGCGATTTCGCCTTCGGCGCGGCGTAAACCGTACACTAGCGTCGATGGATCGGCTCAATGCAGGCGCCATCAGCGCCCCGGGCGTCGAGGTGCGCGTCCTGGAGCGCTGCGCCTCCACCAACGCGGCGCTGCTCGCGGCGCGGCTGCGGCGCCCGGTGCTGCTCGCCGCGGACGAGCAGACCGCCGGCCGCGGGCGCCGCGGCCGGCGCTGGTACAGCGCGCCGGGCTGCGGCGTGCTGTTCTCGCTCGGGCTGCCCATGCGGCGCACCGCACGCGACCTGGGCGGGCTGTCGATCGTCGCCGGCGTCGCCGCCGTACGCGTCTTGCGCGCGCTCGGCGCGGCCGATGCGGCGCTCAAGTGGCCGAACGATCTGCTCGCGCGCGGCGCCAAGCTCGGCGGCATCCTGGTGGAGACGCGCGCGCAGGGCGCCGGCAGCGCCACGGTGATCGGCATCGGCGTCAACTACCGCAACGCGCCCGGCCTGGCGGCGCGCTTGCGCCGCGGCGTCGCCGCGCTCGAGGATTGCCTGCGGCCGTTGCCGTCGCGCAATGCCATCATCGGGGCACTGGCGCGCAACGTTCTCGCCGCGGCGCGCGCCTTCGACGCCACGGGGTTCGAGCCCTTCCGCAGCGACTGGGACGGGCTGCACGCGTACGCGGGCAAGGCGTTGCGCGTGCGGCTGGCGGACGGACGCGTCCTCGCCGGCGTGGCCGCCGGCCTCGCCGCCGACGGCGCGCTGCAGTTGCGCACGCGCAGCGGTCTGCGCACCGTGCGCGACGGCCGCGTGGCCCTGGCATGATCCTCGCCATCGACGCCGGCAATTCGCGCGTCAAGTGGGGCTGGCATGACGGCCGCGGCTGGTCGAGCCTCGCCACCGTGTCGCTGATCGAGTTCGCGGCCGCCAACCACGACATCAACCCGTTCGCGGCGACGCACGAGAACGCGGAACGGATCGTCATCTCCAACGTCGCCGGCGAAGGCGCGCACCAGCTGATCGTCAACTGGACCAGCATCTTCGACGCCGAGCCGTTCTGGCTGAAGGGCGAGGCGCAGCGCTGCGGCGTGACGAGCCGCTACGAGAACCCCGGCCAGCTTGGCGCCGACCGCTGGGCCGCGCTGGTCGCGGCGCGCGCGCTGCATCCGGGCGCCTGCCTGGTGGTCAACGCGGGCACCGCCACGACCGCCGACCTGCTGTCGGCGGACGGCGAGTTTCTCGGCGGGCTGATCCTGCCCGGCGTGGACCTCATGCGGTTCGTGCTGCACGAGCACACCGGGCGCTTGCCGCTGCAGCAAGGGCGCTTCGCGCGCACGCCGCGCAACACCGTCGATGCCATCGAATCCGGCTGCCGGCACGCGCAGGCCGGCGCCGTCGAGCGCATGTATCGCGTGGCGGGTGCCGGGGCGCAATGCCTGGTGTCGGGCGGCGCCGGCCAGTCCCTCATCGAGCAGCTCGACATCCCCTGCCGCTACGTGGAGAACCTGGTGCTGGAAGGCCTGGCGAGGATCGCCTGGTCGTGAGGCTGCTGTTTCTCCTGCTGCTCGCCGCGAATCTCGGCTTTTTCTCCTGGACGCGCTTTCTCGCGCCGCCGGATCCGGCGGTGGACCGCCAGCCGCTCGCGCGGCAGCTCGATGCGCAGAAACTGCGCATCGTCGGCGCGCGCGAGCTCGCCCGGGCGCCGTCGCCGCCGCCGGCGCAGCCCAAGCTGGCCGCGCCCGCGCCCGCGAGCCTCGCCTGCCTCGAATGGGGCAGCTTCAACCCGGCCGAGGCCACGCGCGCCGCACAGCGTCTCGAGCCGCTCGCGCTCGGCGCCCGGCTCGCGCAGGTTCGCGGCGAGGAAACCGCGAGCTGGTGGGTGCACATGCCGCCGCAGGGCAATCGCGCCGCGGCGCTGCGCAAGGCGGCCGAGCTGAAGCAGCTCGGCGTCGAGGAGTATTTCATCCTGCAGGACGCGGGCCCCCAGCGCTGGGCCCTGTCGCTCGGCGTGTTCAGCACCGAGGACGCGGCGAAGGCCCACCTGGAGGCGCTGCGCGCGAAGGGCGTGCGCAGCGCGATCATCGATCGGCGCGATACGCGCGTGCTCAAGGTCTGGTTCCAGGTGCGCGAGGTCGATGCGTCGCTGCAGGACCGGCTGCGGACGATCGCCCGGGACTTCGAGGGTGCGACGCTGCACGACTGTGAGCTGCGCGGCTGAGCAGGCAGTCCGCTCAGCCGATGGGAATCGCGCCGCCCGGCACGTGCTGCGCCACCAGCGAGAGCAGCCGGTCGGAGCGCACCGGCTTCAGCACGTAGCCGACCGCGCCGAGGTCGCGCCCGCGCGCATCGCCGTCCTCCACCGAAGTGAGGAAGATCACCGGGACGCGCGGCAGCGTGGCATCGGCGCGCAAGGCCGCCACGAACTCGAAACCGTCCATGTGCGGCATGTT
>CAZAEG010000167.1:0-5240 GCA_964484035.1 uncultured Enterobacteriaceae bacterium
AGTCGATGCCCGCCTGGTGGCAGGCGTACTTGAACATGGCGTGCGGTTGGCCGCCCTTGAAGGTGACGAGCTGCGCGCCTTCGAGCTTGTTCCACGCGAACGCGGGATCGGGCTGGCGCGCGGTGAGGAAGAACCCGTCCATCTCGTTCACCTGTGCGAAGTGCACCACCCCCGGCTCCTCGCCCTTGTCGAGGGACACGAACCCCTGGCTGAGCGCCGACTGCACGACGTGCGCCGTGCCGTCCTTCAGCGCGGCAATCGCCGAAACACCGGGCGGCGAGATGGACCACTCCGGGTCGAGGCCTTCGGCCTTGAGAAAGCCGCCCGACATCGCGGAAATGAGGGGCGAATAGAACGCGGAGAACAAAGTGAACTGGATCTTGATCTTTTCCAAGAGCGGACCTCCTTGCGCAAAGTCGAAAGGCAGACGAGCGGGGGTATCCTAAGCGAGAATGCGGGCAGTTTCACCCATCCAGGAAAGGGATTCGCACCATGGGCCGATCGACCGGACGCAACCTCAGCACGCGCAGGAAGAAGCAGAAGATCAAGAAGCAGCTGCGGCAACGGGGCAAGCAGAAGAAGAGGGAAGGCGCCGCGGCCTAGCGGACGCGGGCAAACTCAAGCAAGGGGGCGGCGCATGGCCGACATGAAGGCGAGCTTCACCGGCTCCATTCCCGAGTACTGGATGCTCCTCGGCCGCAAAACTGCATATTTGTCTGCGGCAACTAGGCCGCGCTTCGTGTCGTCACTCCTCGCGGCGCCAGACCTCGTAGCCGATCTCCTTCGCGATCCTTCCGTCCCGGATGTGGAAGTTATGTAGCAACCGCATGTTCACCTTGGTTCCGATCGGGAACGGGCAGTTCACGAGTCCGTCGCCCGCAAGGCGAAACGTCGCTTCCATGTCGTCGAAGACGCGGTCCGCGGTTGCAAAGCGCTCGATCGGGTGGAACTTCATCCCTTCCGCGGACGCGAAAAGGCGCAGATACATCTCCTTGATCTTTTGTCGGCCGGCATACGACACCCTGCGGGCCGGGCAGTCCCAGACGGCATCCTCGGCATAAAGCTTCAGGCACTCGTCGATGCGCTCGGGGTTTTCTTCATGCAGATGCAGGTCGACAAGGTCCAGCGCGTATCGACACCGCTCTTCGTACGTTCTCCGCTGATGCCGGCTAGCCAGGAGTTGGTCGACGGTCATTCGGGCACGTTCAAGTACGAAAGACATGGCGGGGCCTCCTTTGCTTGGGTGCGTCCAGTCGCATCACGCAGCGGCACACCTCGTGAAGAATGGCTTGATCACGGTTGGCCGTCTCGTTCTAATACGCCAACTATGGGTCCGAAACGGCCAGAACGACCCCAACCCGGCGGCGCCTTCGACTTCTCCGCCTCGCACGCCGCCGAGGCCGTGCCGCGACCGATCTCGGCCATGGCCGACTCGTTGGCGAAAGGCGTGGTCATCCCGGCCCATTCCCACAGGCGCGCGCAGCTAATATTTGCCGTCAGCGGCACGATGAGCGTACGGGCGTGCGGCGGCTTGTGGACCCTGCCGCCCAGCCACGCATTGTGGGTACCCGCCGGCGTTGTCCATGAGATCCGCACGCACGGCGCAATCGAGATGCGCACGCTTTACGTCCAGCCCGGGCACGCGGAGCGCATCAAGAATGAATGCCGCGTTCTCTTCGTTTCGCCTCTGCTGCGCGAGCTCATCGTCCGTGCGGTCGAGCTTCCCCGCCTCTACGACGAGCGTGGCACAGGCGGGCGCTTAATGGGGCTGATTCTGGACGAGATCGCGTCTTTACCGGCCCAACCTCTCGGATTGCGCGTGCCGCGCGACCCGCGTCTGCTGAGGCTGTGCGGGCTATTGCTGCGCGAATTGTCGAACCCTGGTTCGATCGCAAAACTCGGCGCTGCCGTCGGCTTGAGCGAGCGCAGCGTCATGCGGCTCTTTCCAAAGGAGACGGGGCTCAGCCTCAGGCGCTGGCGCAACCAGGCGCGGCTGCTCAAGGCATTCGAGCTTTTCGAGCAAGGGCGCAGCGTGACCCGCGTGGCGCTGGAAGTGGGCTACTCCAGTCCGGGCGCCTTCTCCAAGATGTTCCGGCGGGCGATGGGCAGGGCGCCGATGGCAATGCTTACAGCGCAGCGACCAACGCCGCGCTGACGAGCAATCCGGTGCCGCTGAACCAGGCCGCCGAGTCCACCTTAGCGATTGCGCTACCAAGGGGTGATGCCAGAACCGGCCTCTTGCCGGTCGTAACCCATTAGGTTACAGTGCAGCTTGTGATCCGCGGATTCCGGCACAAGGGACTGCAACGATTCTTCGAAACTGGCAGCAAGTCCGGGATACAGGCGCAGCACGCCGGTCGATTGCGGCTGATCCTTGCTCAGTTGAACGCGGCAACGAAGCCCGACGACATGGCACTGCCCGGCCTGGTACTGCACCCGCTCAAGGGCGACCGGAAAGGTGCGTGGTCGGTTCGAGTGAGCGGAAACTGGCGAATCACTTTTGCATTTTCGGGAACCGATGCTAACGCGGTCGATTACGAGGACTATCACTGAGAGGAAGCGCCATGCGCATGCACAACCCCCCGCATCCGGGAGAAATCATCAAGTCGCTTTGTCTGGAGCCCCTCGGAGTAACGGTTACCGAAGCCGCGAAGGCATTGGGCGTCAGCCGCAAGACCCTTTCGGCGATTCTGAATGGTCGCGCGGGCGTGAGCCCCGAGATGGCAGTGCGCCTGTCGATCGCGTTTGCAACCACGGCCGAGAGCTGGCTGAATCAACAGACGCAGTACGACCTTTGGCACGCCGAGCAGCGGCGCAAGCGGTTGCGCGTGATGAAACTGGCGGCGTGAGAATGAGAGAAGGATCCTGCCAAGAGATCGTGTGCCGGTGACGGCCTTTTCCGCAAGACTTGAGGAGACTAACCATGATGGTCGCCCGTTGGAGCATCGACGCGAAGTTCGGATACAAACAGAACGTGATCGACCTGATGCAGCGTTGGTTAAGGGAGATTGCGCCGCAAGTTGGATTCAGTGCCGACAAGACGCGGTTGCTGACCGGCTCGATCGGCGCACTGGAGGCAACCATCCAGTCGGAACACCTTGTCAAGGACCTCGGCGAGCTTGACCAGGCTTGGGGCAAACTGGCGACGATCGCAGCGCATAAGCAATGGAGCAAGGATCTTGAGCCGCACGTGGTTTCGGGGACAAGCCGCTGGGAGATCTACCGCGTCTTGTAGCGCGACGGAGCAGGGCCGTCCCCATGCCGATCAGTGATCTTCCGGAGCGGAAATATGTGACCGATGCACGCGAGCTGGGCGAGCGACCGGGCGCGGTGACCCTGATCGACCTGCGCCCGGCGGAGGATTTCTCGCTCGGCCATATCGAGGGCAGCAGGCATCTCGACATCTACGGCGTCAGCCTGAACGATTCCTCGGACGCCCCGTTGAGCGCCTTCCTGGCGATATTTCGAACGCTGTTCGGGGCCCGGGGCGTAACCCGGGACCGGCCGGTAGTGATCTACGACCACGAGACCGGCGAGCGGGCGGCGCGAGCGGTCTGGCTGCTCGCGCTATTGGGTCACCCGGATGTCAGGATCCTCGACGGCGGGACGCAGGCCTGGATCGCCTCGGGCAATCGGCTCGTGCAGGTGACGAAAGCACCGGCGCCCGCCGACCCGGCGCAAGCGCCGCCGACGCCTCCCCCGTACAAAGGAACGCCGAATCTCGAACTGCTGGCAACCCGGTTCGACGTCCATCGCGCCATCGATGATGAACAGGCGGTGATTGTCGATGTCAGGCGCGAGTCCGAGTATCGGGGAACGGAAAAGCGGGCCCGGCGCGCCGGAACCATTCCGGGCGCCGTGCACATCTTCTGGCGCGATCACCTGGACGACAGGGGCGCGTTTCGGCCGGCGGCGGAAATCCGCGATCTCTACGTCTCAAGAGGCGTAACGCCGGACAAGACCGTCATCCCCGTCTGTCAGGGGGGCTACCGCTCGGCCAACACATTGCTCGCGCTCAAGTCCCTGGGCTATCCACGCGTCCGAAACTACGTGGCATCCTGGGGAGAATGGGGGAACAGAGACGATTCGAAGATCGTGGTCCCGGATCCGGGCGGTGGCTAGCCGTCCCCGGCCTTGTCGCCGCGCACCGCCGCGACGAACCCTCGCTTAGGACAGGCAGGCTCTGGCATGGTAAATCGTCATACCCCGGAGGCATGCCATGAGCAGCATCAAGGTGGCGATCACCCTCGACAGCGGAACGCTGGCGCGGATGGAGCGCGGACGCCTGGCGTGGGGCGGCACCGATGAGGCCTCGGGGAACGGATATTATGTGGGGACCCCCATCTTCGTGGTCGGGGCGCTGATGGCGCTGGCCGGCATGATGGGCAGGTAACCGGCAACCGCTTAGGCATTGGGGCATGGAGCGCATGCAGACCGACACCCTGTCGCAGGACCGCGAGGTCCTGGAGAAGCTGAACAAGGGCTACGTCGACTCGGTGCAGTACTCCGACGTCGCCTGGTTCGACCGATACCTGTCGCAGGATTTCCTCAACACCAACCCCGACGGCACGCTCGTCGACCGCGCCGGCTTCCTCGCGCAGGTCATCCGGCCGCAGGCCGTCAAGGGCCTCGAGCCGCGCGAAGTCAACATCCGCATCCTCGGCGAGGTCGCCGTCATCCACGCGAAGACGGTCTACACGAAGCCCGACGGCCAGCCCGGCGCCGGGCGCTACACCGACATCTGGCAGAAGCGCGACGGGCGCTGGCTCTGCGTCGCCGCGCACGTCACGCGCGGTTGAGCCCGGTTCGATGCCCGCGGGCCGCGGTATATTCCCGGATTGACGGCCGGCTCCCCCGGGGGCCGGCGCCGGCCGCGCCCAAGGCTCCCGCAACACGGAGGAGGACGTAGACATGCCTACATTCATCGTTCTCGGCAATTTCACCGACCAGGGCGTCAAGACAGTGAAGGACAGCGTCAAGCGCTCGGATGCGATCCGGGACATGGGCAAGAAGTTCGGCGTCACGATGAAGGACATCCACTGGACCATGGGCGCCTACGACGTGGTCGGGACCTTCGAGGCACCCGACAGCCCGAGCATGTCCGCCTTCGTGCTCGCCATCGGCATGGCGGGCAACGTGCGCGGGCAAACCTTGCGCGCGTACCCGAAATCCGAGATGGAAGGAATCCTGAAGAAGCTGGGCTAGGCGTGGCGGCGGCGGCGGTTAATGAGACAATGCGG
>CAZAEG010000168.1:0-4706 GCA_964484035.1 uncultured Enterobacteriaceae bacterium
ACGTAGGCGCCCAGGCCGAAGAACGCCGCCGTGGCGAGGGAAAGGTAGTTGGTCGCCCCGCAGAACATCGACCAGCTCACCGCGAGGCCGGCGTACATGATGCAGGAGAGCGCAAGCGCGAGCAGGAAGTCCGAGACGAGCCAGGGCAGCGCGGCGAGCGCGAGGCCCGCGGCGAGCACTGCCAGCCACTGCGCTCGCCCGTTCATCGCGCGAACAGGCCCTTCGGGCGCGCGAGCAGCACCGCGATCAGCACGCCGTAGGACAGCACCATCTTGAGCGAGGGGCTGGTGAAGTGCATGCCGAAGGTCTCCACCACGCCGAGGAGAAAACCCCCGAGCAGGCTGCCGAGCGCGCTGCCCAGGCCCCCGAGCACGATGACGATGAGCGCGGTGACGGTGTAGGGCTCGCCCATCGCCGGCGAGATCTCATAGACCATGGAGAGCAGCGCCCCGGCCACGCCGGCGAGCGCCAGCCCGGCGCCGAACACCACGGGGTGCAGCACCTGGGTGTCGATGCCGACGAGCTGCGCGCCGGTGGGCGACTGCATCATCGCGCGCACCGCCTTGCCGACGAGCGTATAGCGCAGCACCGCGAGGAGCAGCAGGCTCGTCGCGACCGCGAAGGCGAATACCACCAGGCGGTTGGCGGAGAAACGCGCCCCCGCGATCTCCACCGAGTCGGCGAGGAACGTATAGCCGCGCAGGTCCGCGCCCCAGGCGAGGTAGGCGAGGTTCTGCACGAGATAGAGCAGACCGAAGCCGACTAGCAGGCTGCGCGCCTCGATCACCTCGACTGCGGGCGCGGTGCTGACGATGCGGTAGAAGCACAGGCGGTAGATCGCCACGCCAGCGAGAAACAGGACGAGCGCCACCACCGGCAGGAACACGAGCGGATTCACCTGCAGCACCGTGTGCCCGAGCCAGGTGAGATAGGCCCCCACCATGACGAACTCGCCGTGCGAGATGTTGAGGATGCGCATCAGCCCGTACTGCAGGTTGAGGCCGATCGCCACCACGGCGTAGATGCCGCCGGTGATGAGACCGGAGGTGGCGAGCTCCAGCCAGAGGCTCATCGGGCCGCAGAGCCTCCGGCTGGCTTGCTCAGGTCAGTTCCAGGCCGGCTTGGGGAACAGCGACGGCGCGGTCGCGCGCTGCGGCGGCCACACTACCTCGAACTCGCCGCTCTGCCACTGGCTGACCACGCCCGGGGTGCTCACGTTCTCGCCGTTCTTGAAGCGGATCTTGCCGATCACGGTATCGAACTCGGTGCCGGCGATGTGCGCGCGGATCCTGGCGCGGTCGAGTCCCACCTTCTCCACCGCGTGCTGCAGGATCTGCAGTCCGGCCCAGCAGTGCGCGCTCGCCCAGCGGTCGGGCTCCTTGTTCCAGCGCGCGACGTGCGCGTCGAAGTAGGCCTTGGCCTGCGGGCTCATCTTCGGGTTCCAGGTGCCCAGGCCCGTCACGCCCTCGACCGTCTTCGCGCCCATCTTGTCGCGATACACGGGGAACGCCGTGCCCACCGCGGCGTAGAAGGCGCTCGGGTTGAAGGCGAGCGCTTTCGACTGGCCGGTGATGAGGAAGGTGTCGGGCGGGTAGGAGAGCGCGACGAAGGCACCGGGGTTCTTGTCCTTGATGTCGCGCAGCACCGGCTGCAGGTCTTTCACGCCGATCGGGTAGCTCTTCTTCTCGACGATCTGGATGCCCTTGGCCTTGAACTCCCGCTCGAGCGCCGCGGCCTGCTCCAGCCCGAACAGCTCGTCGACGTGGATCACCGCCGCGGTCGTCGTGCCGCGCGCCTTCAGGAACGTGGCGAGCGCCTCCATCATCACGTCGGGCTGCTGCAGCAGCGGGAAGAAATACGGGTTCTTCAGCGACAGGAGCTTCCTGCCTGTAGCCGTGCACGAGAGCATCGGGTAGCGATGCTTCTGCGCGAGCGGCATGAGCGCGAAGTTCATGCCCGTGCCCCAGGGCGGCAGGATCAGGTCGACCTTGTCCGAGCCCATGAGCTTCTCGTAGGTGCGCACCATGGTCTCGGGCTCGCTGCGGTCGTCGAAGCCGATCAGCTCGATGCGCCGCTTCTTGCCGCCCACGCTGAGGCCCCCCGCCGCGTTCACCTGCTCGGCCCACATGACGTAGTTCGGCTCCTGCGTGATCTGCGCGCCGGCGGCGAACGGGCCGGTGCGCGAGATGGCGTAGCCGATGCGGATGTCCTGCGCGAAAGCCGGCACGGCGGCGGCGGCGATCAATGCGCACGCCGCGCCGCGGACGAAACGGATGCTTGCCATTGCGGTCTCCTCTGGTTGGGGCGGCCTTTTCTTCCCGGCCATCTTGAATCTTTTGAATTTTTAGTAATTTACGATTGAACAGCGGTTCACGCAACCTATCCCGAAGCGAGCGTTAGAATTCCCGGCTCAACCAGCGAGGTCACCATGAACGCCCCCTCTCGCGCCGGGCTGCCGGCGCTTCCCCTGAAGGACCCGAAGCTGTTCCGCGAGCAGTGCTACGTCGGCGGCGCCTGGACGGGCGCCGCGGGCGGAAAGCACTTCGCCGTGCGCAACCCCGCCAGCGGCGAGCAGCTCGGTACTGCTCCCGACATGGGCGCGGCCGAGACGAAACTGGCGATCGCCGCGGCCGAGGCCGCGCTGCCCGCCTGGCGCGCGAAGACCGGCAAGGAGCGCTCGGCGATCCTGAGGAAATGGAACGACCTGATCCTCGCCAACCTCGACGATCTCGCGCTCATCCTCACCAGCGAGCAGGGCAAGCCGCTCGCCGAATCGAAGGGCGAGGTGAGCATCGGCGCGGCCTACGTGGAGTGGTTCGCGGAGGAAGCCAAGCGCATCTACGGCGACACCATCCCGACGCCCTGGGCCGACCGCAGGATCGTGGTGGTGAAGCAGCCGGTGGGCGTATGCGCGGCGATCACGCCGTGGAACTTCCCGCACTCGATGATCACGCGCAAGGTGGCGCCCGGCCTGGCCGCCGGCTGCACCGTGATCCTCAAGCCGGCCGAGCAGACGCCGTACTCGGCGCTCGCGCTCGCCGAGCTCGCCGAGCGCGCCGGCTTTCCCAAGGGCGTGCTGAACATCATCACGGGCGACGCGCCCGCGATCGGCGGCGAGCTTTGCTCCAGCCCGACGGTGCGCAAGATCTCCTTCACCGGCTCGACCGAGGTCGGGCGGCTGCTCATGAAGCAGGCCGCGCCGACCGTGAAGAAGATTTCCCTCGAGCTCGGCGGCAACGCGCCCTTCATCGTCTTCGACGATGCCGACATCGACGCGGCCGTCGAGGGGGCGATGGTTTCCAAGTACCGCAACACCGGCCAGACCTGCGTCTGCGCCAACCGGCTCTTCGTGCAGGACGGGGTGTATGACAAGTTCGCCGACAAGCTGGCGCGGAAGGTGAAGGAGCTGAAGGTCGGCGCCGGCACCGAGGCGGGCGTGAGCCAGGGGCCGCTGATCGACGACAACGCGCTGGCGAAGGTCGAAGAGCACGTCGCCGACGCCCTCGCCGGCGGTGCGAAAGCGCTCACTGGCGCGAAGCGCCACGCGCTCGGCAAGACCTATTACGAGCCGACCGTGCTCACCGGCGTGAAGCCGACGATGAAGATCTTCCGCGAGGAGACCTTCGGCCCGGTGGCGCCGCTGTTCCGTTTCAAGACCGACGAAGAGGTGGTCGAGCTCGCCAACCGCACCGAGTACGGCCTCGCGGCGTACTTCTACAGCCGCGATGTCGGGCGCTGCTGGCGCGTGGCCGAGCAGCTGGAGTACGGCATGGTCGGCGTGAACAGCGGCCTGATCACCACCGAAGTCGCGCCTTTCGGCGGCGTGAAGCAGTCGGGGCTCGGGCGCGAGGGCTCGAAGTACGGCTGCGAGGAGTTCGTCGAGGTGAAGTACATCTGCATGGGCGGGGTGTAGCGACCCATCGTAGGGTGGGCCAATGACTCACCCTACAGCTTGAGCCGCATCGCCAACATCGAGGACGGCGAGAAACCGAGCTTGCGGTAGAGCGCCTGCGCGCGCGTGTTGTCGCCGTCCGTGAGCAGCATGACGCGCAGCGCGCCTTCGGCGCGCGCCTGGGTGATGATGTATTCGAGCAACGCTTTGCCGACGCCTTTGCGTCGGTGCGCCGGATGCACGACGCAGTCCTCGAGCCCGGCGACCTTGCCGCCTTCGGCGGTGCTGGTCGTGAAGTGCAGCGCGGCCATCGCGATAGCCTTGCCGCCTTCGCGCGCTACGTAGATGCGCGCACGCGACGGGTCCGCGAGGATCAGCTCGAGCGCGCGGCGCTGCTTCTGCGGTTCGGGCGAGAGCTCGTGCTCCTGCGCGAAGAGGATGCCGAGCAGCTCGACCAGTTGCGGCACATCGCCCGGCACCGCTGCGCCCAGTTCCATGCTCAGGGAAGCGGTTTCGGTTGGCCCGAGAGCGACCTGAGGTACGCGATGAGAGCGGCCCGGCGCCGCGGCTCGGCGATGCCGCGGAACTCCATCTTCGTACCCGGCACAAACGCTCTCGGATTCGCGATATAGCTGCTCAAGTCTTCGTAGGTCCAGCGACCGCCCAGCTTACGCAACGGCTCCGAGTACTCGAATCCGGAAACTCCGGCCTTCAGCCTGCCGACAATGTCCCAGAGCGGCGGGCCCTGCCTGGCCTGCTCGGGACGCTTCGTCAGCTCATGGCAGACGGCGCACGCGCCTGCCGTGACCCGGCC
>CAZAEG010000169.1:0-6186 GCA_964484035.1 uncultured Enterobacteriaceae bacterium
CTCGAGCGCCGTGACGAAAAAGTGCGGCAGCTTCTGCACATCCCCGCCCGCGGCCTTGTAGCGCCGCCAGGCGTGATCCTCGACCGGGAACTCCTGCAGCGTGCCGTCGGGCATGCGCTTCTTGCGCGTGTAGGTCCAGGAGAACGGCGGCTCGATGCCGTTGGAAGCGTTGTCGGCGAACGCGAGGCTGATGGTGCCGGTCGGCGCGATCGACAGGAGATGGCTGTTGCGGATGCCGTGCGCGCGGATTCTCTCCTTCACCTCCTCGGGCAAGCGCGCGGCGAAGCTCGTCCCGGTGAGATACAGGTCGGCGTTGAACAGCGCAAAGGCGCCGCGTTCTTTCGCCAGCTCCACGGAAGCCGAGTAGGCGCGGTCGCGCATCGCCGCGGCGATGCGCGCCGCCGCCGCGCGCGCCGCGTCGCTGTCGTAGTGCAGCCGCAGCATGATGAGCGCATCGCCCAGGCCGGTGAAGCCGAGGCCGATGCGGCGCTTGGCCATCGCCTCGCGCTGCTGCGCGGCCAGCGGCCAGGCGGTGACCTCGAGCACGTTGTCGAGCATGCGTACCGCAACGTCCACCACCTTGCCGAAGGCTTCGTCATCGAACGCGGCGTCCGCGGCGAAGGCGTTGCGCACGAAGCGCGTGAGGTCGATCGAGCCCAGGCAGCAGCAGCCGTAAGGGGGCAGCGGCTGTTCGGCGCACGGGTTGGTGGCCTCGATCGCCTCGCAGTAATTGAGGTTGTTGTCGCGGTTCATGCGGTCGAGGAACAGGATTCCCGGCTCGGCATGGTCGTAGGTCGAGCGCATGATCTGGTCCCAGAGCGCGCGCGCCGCGATCCTGCGGTAGACCCACATTCCGTCGGCCCGCTGCTCGACGCCCGGCCCCGGCCAGGGCTTCGCCTTGTGCACCAGCTCGACCTCGGTGTCCTGCTCGAGCGCCTGCATGAACGCGTCCGTGACGGCCACCGACACGTTGAAATTGGCCAGGTCGCCGTGATCCTTGGCGTGGATGAACTCCTCGATGTCCGGGTGGTCGCAGCGCAGCACGCCCATCTGCGCGCCGCGGCGCGCGCCCGCCGACTCGACCGTCTCGCAGGAACGGTCGAACACGCGCATGTAGGACACCGGGCCGCTCGCGCGCGAGCGCGTGCCCTTCACCTCGGCGCCCTTCGGGCGGATCGAGGAGAAGTCGTAGCCGACGCCGCCGCCCCGGCGCATGGTCTCGGCGGCTTCCTGCAGTGCCGTGTAGATCCCCGGCTTGCCGTCGACGACCTCCGAGATCGAGTCGCCCACCGGCTGCACGAAGCAGTTGATGAGCGTCGCCTGCAGCTGCACGCCGGCCGCAGAATTGATGCGCCCGGCGGGAATGAAGCCGTCGACCTGGGCCTGCAGGAAGCGCTGCTCCCAGAGAGCGCGCTTCGCCTCGGGCTCGGCCTGGGCGAGGGCGCGCGCCACGCGCCGGCGCACCTCGTCGACGCTCGACTCGCCGCCCTTGGCGTACTTCTCCAGCAGGGCGTCGACGCAGATCGCCTGCGGGGCGACGGCGACGGCGACGGGGGTTTCGTTCATGGCGGCTCGGGCTGCACTAAACTGATTATTTATACAGTATTGTCACCCCGGAGACGGCCGCGCCGCAAGAGCGGTTTCGCGCTCCTGGCGCGCCTGCTTGAGCAGATCGGCGACCCCGTTGTGCCCCGCGCGCAGCGCGAGCTCGACGGGCGTCTCCCCCTCGCCGGTCGTCAGCGCCGGGTCGGCGCCGTTCCGGAGCAGCATCTCCACCATCTGCGGGTCGCCTTTCAGCGCCGCATAGGCGAGCGGCGTATAGCCGTTCTCGTGGCGCAGGTTCGGGTCGAAACTCATCGCCAGCACGCGCTGGCCGTAGGCGATGTTGTTCTTGTCGACGGCATAGAGCAGGGCGCGCACCCCCTCCGGGCTCTTCTCCTTGGGCTTGGGCTCGAGGCCGGTGGGCATGAGCTTCACCACCGTGTTGATGAGCGAAACGCCGATCAGCGCCAGCAGCGCGAGGATCAGGGGGATCTTGGAGATGCCGAAGCCCCGGGCAATCTGGTCGGGCAGGTTGGCGCCCACGATGAGCAGCACCACCGAGAGGAAGAAGAAGAACCGCAGGTACAGGAACAGGCCGATGACCACCGCGCAGCCGAGCGCGGCGAACAGGTAGTCGCGATCGATGCCCAGCCGCCTGCCGTAGTCCTCGGGCAGATTGGCGAGAATCGCCGTGAGCGCGATCAGGCTGAACAGCGCCACCTCGCGGATGCGCAGCCGCGTGAGCAGGTCGTCCTTCTCCACCGTTGTCCGGATTGCAGCCACGCCCCGATTCTCGCACGGGTAGAATTGCAGCCGCATGTCGAAAGCCTTCGTCAAGGAAACCGGCCACGAGGACGACGAGCGCGGCCTGGCCGAGGCGCCCGTGCCGGCGAAGAACTACATCACGCCGGCGGGCTTCGCGCGCCTCAAGGCGGAGCTCAAGCGCCTGGTGGAGCTCGAGCGGCCGGAGGTGGTGCGCACCGTGTCGTGGGCGGCGTCGAACGGCGACCGCTCGGAGAACGGCGACTATCTCTACGGCAAGAAGCGGCTGCGCGAGATCGACCGGCGCGTGCGCTTTCTCATCAAGCGGCTGGAGAACGCGAGCGTCGTGGACAACGCGGGCCGCGACAGCGAGCAGGTGTTCTTCGGCGCCACGGCGCGGGTGCGCGCGCGCTCGGGGGCAGAGCGCAGCGTGACCATCGTCGGCGCCGACGAGGTGGACCCGGCGCGCGGGCGCGTCTCCTGGATCTCGCCGGTGGCCTCGGCGCTGCTCAAGGCGCGCGTCGGCGACGTGGTCGTGCTGGACACGCCCGCGGGGGTGGAGCGGCTGGAGATTCTGCACGTCGCCTACGACAGCATCGATTGAACCGAGGGAACGCCATGAGCATGCTGCAGGAATTCAAGAGCTTCGTCGCGAAAGGCAACGTCGTCGATCTGGCGGTGGGTGTGATCATCGGCGTGGCCTTCGGCAAGATCGTGGCCTCGCTGGTCGAGGACGTGGTCATGCCGCTGATCGGCGCGCTGATCGGCGGCATCAACTTCACTGTTCTGGCGATCACCGTCGGCTCGGCGACGCTCAAGTACGGCAAGTTCCTGCAGGCCTGCCTCGACTTCCTGATCATCGCCGCGGCGATCTTCCTCGTCGTCAAGCTCATCAACCGCCTGAAGCGCGCGGAGGCCGCCGCGCCGCCCGCGCCCCCGCGCCAGGAGGTGCTGCTCGAGGAGATCCGCGACTTGCTGAAGGCGCGCTAGCGCCTACTTGAAGTCGCCCGCCATGGTGACGGCGAGCCGCGCCAGGTCGAGATGGCGGCGCAGCGCTGCGCGCAGCTCGCCGGGCGTGAGCGCGGCGATGCGCCGCTCGAAATCGATGTCCCAGGCGAACGTGCGCTCGAGGTAGAGGTAGTGCGCGAGGCGCGCGACGAGCGCGCCGTCCTGCGTGCGCGCGAGGCGCCGCGACTCCAGCAGCCCCTTCTTCGCCGCCGCGACTTCCGCCTCGGTGAACCCGTCGCGCAGCGCGCGCTCCAGCTCCTCGCGCACGGCGCGCTCGACGCGCGCCTTGTTCTGCGGCGCGAAGATCGCGGACACCCAGAAATTGGCCACTGGGTCGAGCGGGCTGGCGCTGAACCAGGTGTAGGTGCTGTAGGACAGGCCTTCCTTCTCGCGGATGCGTTCGGGCAGGCGCGCCGTCGAGGATCCGCCGAGCAGGTGGTTGGCGAGCACCAGGGCGGGGAAGTCGGGGTGCGTATCGTCCAGCCGCAGGTTCAATCCCGCGCGCAGCACCGCGTTCGCCTTGTCGGGGGTGGCGAACGCGCGCTCGAGCGCCGGGCGGTCGAAATAGCGCTTGGCGATGCGCGCGTAGGGCACCGGGTTCTTCCAGCCGCCGAACAGCCGCTCGAGGAGCGCGGCGGTCCCGGCCGCATCGAAGTCGCCGACCACGGCGATGTCCGCCCCCGTGCCGCCGATCAGCTCGGCATGGCAGGCGCGCGCCTGCTCGAGGGTCACGGCCTCGAGCGACGCGACGCGCTCCTCGATCGACTGCTCGTAGTGCCAATGGCCCTTCGGATAGGGATGCAGGTGACGGCGCAGCTGCTGCGAGGCGATCGCCGCCGGGTCGCTCAGCTCGGCCTGCGCGCTGGTGAGCGCGCTGCGCTTGAGCTCCTCGAACTCGGATGCCGGGAACGCGGGCTCGCGCAGCACCTCGGCCACCAGGCCGAGGGCCTCGCCGAGGTGCTCGCGCCGCGTCTCCAGCGTCGCGCCGGAGGCGCTCACCGACACCGTCGCCTGCAGGAGCTCGAAGGCCTCGCGCAGCTCGGCGCGCGAGCGTTTCTTCGTGCCGCGCATCAGCATCTCGCCGGCGAGCGTGCAGGCCGTGTTGCGGCCGCGCGTGCTCTGCTCGTCGCCCCAGTGCAGGTCGATCTTGGCCACCGCCTTCGCGCCGCGCGTGCGCTTGGGCAGCAGCGCGAGGCGCACGTCGTTGGCGAGCGTGCGCCGGTCCAGCCGCGCCTCGATGTTGCGCGGCGAAGGCTCGAACGCCTCGCCCGCGGCGAGGCCGGTGCCGCCCGCGTAGCCGGCGAGCGCCGCCTGCAGGTCCGGCGCCGTGGGGATCTCGGCGCGCTGCGGATTCTCGGTGGGGATGAAGCGCCCGAGCACGCGGTTGGCGGGCTTCAGGTAGGTCTCGGCCACGCGCTGCACGTCGAGCGTCTTCACGGCGCGCAGCCGGTCGCGGTACAGGAAGTACAGCCGCCAATCGCCGAGGGCGTGGAACTCGGCCAGCGCGCGCACCAGAGCGCCCGCGTCCAGCGTCGCCTTGTCCATCTCGTTGAGCAGCTTGAGGCGGGCGCGCTCGACCTCGTCCGCCTCGATCGGCCGGCGCGCCACGGCGTGCAGCGTGTCGAGCAGCGCATCGGTCGCGGCCTCGATCGAGCCGTCTTTCGGCAGCTGCGCGCCGAAGGCCATGTAGCCGGGGTCGTGCAGCGCGTGCTCGAAGCCCCAGATGGCGCTCGCCAGTCCCTTCTGCACGAGCGCCCGGTGCAGCCGCCCCTGCGGCGCCGCGCGCATCGCCTCCACCAGCACCTCGATCGCGGGAAAATCCGGGTGGCCGGCGGACGGCACACGGTACAGCGCGGCGACGAGCGGCGTCTCGCCCGTGCGCTGCAGGGTGACCGCGCGCTCGCCGTCCTGCGTCGGCTCGACGGTATAGAGCTGCGGCAGCGCCCGCGCCGGGCGCGCGATCGCGCCGAAATGCCGGTCCACCAGGGCGAGCGCGCGCTGCGGCTCGAAGCGCCCGCCGATCGCAAGCAGGGCGTTGTCCGGCTGGTACCAGGTGCGGTAGAAGGCCTGCAGCCGCTCGATGGGCACCGACTCGATGTCCGAGCGCGCGCCGATGATGGCGTGGCCGTAGTTGTGCCAGGAGAAGGCGAGCCGCAGCATGCGGCGGAACAGCACGCCCCCCGGGCTGTTCTCGCCCATCTCGAACTCGTTGCGCACCACGGTCATCTCGGCTTCGAGATCCGCCTTGCGCACGAACGAGCCCACCATGCGGTCGGCCTCCATCGCCAGCGCCCACTCCAGGTTGTCGCCCGCCGCGGGCAGCGTCTCGAAGTAGTTGGTGCGGTCGTAAGAGGTCGTGCCGTTCCAGCGCGCGCCGCGCCGCGCGAACTCCTGCTTCACGTCGGGGTGGTTCTTCGAGCCCTTGAACAGCATGTGCTCGAGCAGGTGCGCCATTCCCTTCTCGCCGTAGCCTTCATGACGCGAGCCGACCAGGTAGGTGACATGCACGGTGACCGTCTCGGCGCCCGCGTCGGGCACGAGCAGCACGCGCAGGCCGTTGTCCAGCCGGTACTCGGAGGCCCCCTCGACTTCGGTCACCTTGCGCGGCGCGGCGTCGGCGAGCGCGGGCAGGGACAGGGCGAGCACGAGGAGCGCGAGCAGCTTGTTCATCGGCGCGCCCTAGGACTTGGGCTCGGGGCCGAGCTTCTTGTACTCCTCGCGCATGCAGTCGCGCAGCACCGTGCCCTGCTTGCCGCGGCAGGCCTCGAGCACGATGTCGCGGCGCTCGGCGTTGACGAAGTAGCGCTCCTCGCAGGCCGCGGGGTCGCGGTTGTTCATGCACAGCTCGCGCGCCATGCAGGCGCGCTGCTCGGC
>CAZAEG010000170.1:0-5449 GCA_964484035.1 uncultured Enterobacteriaceae bacterium
CCGACGCGCACACGCGGCTGCTCGAGGCCATCCGGCGCTTCGACCTGCGGCTCGATCCGCAAGGGCTCGCGGCAAGCGCGAGCTGGCTGCGCGAGTGGCTGCTCGGGCACATCGACGAGGACGACCGCCCGTTCGCCGAGCTGCTGCGCGCGGGCGGCGTGCGCTGAACACCCTTCCAGGAGATCCCCTGTGAAACTCCATGGCAAGACCGCAGTGGTGACGGGCGCCGCCTCCGGCATCGGCCGCGCCACGGCCGACGCCCTCGCCGCCGCGGGCGCGCACGTGATGCTCGGCGACGTGAACCTCGAAGGCGGCGAAGCCGCGGCCGCCGCCATCCGCGCGCGCGGCCAGGGCGCTGATTTCCTGCGCCTCGACGTCACCGACGCGGCCTCCATCGAGGCGTTCCGGCGCGAGGCGATCGCGCGGCGCGCACACGTCGACATCCTGGCGAATGTCGCCGGCTGGGGCAAGACCGAGCCTTTCGTCAGGAACGAGCCCGCGCTGTGGAAGAAGCTCATCGAGCTCAACCTCATGGGCCCGATCCAGGTGACGCGCGCCTTCGTCGAGCCGATGATCGAGCGCCAGGCCGGCAAGATCGTCAGTGTGGCGAGCGACGCGGGGCGCGTGGGCAGCCTGGGCGAGACCGTGTACTCGGGGACCAAGGGCGGCGTGATCGCCTTCAGCAAGGGCCTGGCGCGCGAGCTCGCGCGCTACAACATCACCGTCAACTGCGTCTGCCCGGGGCCTACCGACACGCCGCTGATGGCCGCGGTGCCCGACAAGATCAAGGCGGCTTTCGAGCACGCCACGCCGATGCGCCGCCTCGCCCGGCCCGCGGAGGTCGCCGACGCGATCCTGTTCTTCGCCAGCCCGCGCTCGGACTTCGTCACCGGGCAGGTGCTTTCGGTGAGCGGCGGACTTACCATGGCCGGCTGACGGCTCATCCCCAAGGAGAAAGAATCCATGTATTCCCTCAAGGCCGCCGAGTGGCGGCCGCAGCATTTCAAGTGGGAGGTGCAGGAGCGCGTGGCGACCGTGTCGCTGAACCGCCCCGAGCGCAAGAACCCGCTCACCTTCGAGAGCTACGCCGAGCTGCGCGACACCTTCCACAAGCTGCAGTACGCCGAGGACGTGCGCGCGGTGGTGTTCACCGGCGAGGGCGGCAACTTCTGCTCGGGCGGCGACGTGCACGAGATCATCGGGCCGCTCGTCAAGATGGACATGCCCGAGCTGATGCGCTTCACGCGCATGACCGGCAACCTGGTGAAGGAGATGCGCACCTGCCCGCAGCCGATCATCGCCGCGGTGGACGGCGTGTGCGCGGGCGCGGGCGCCATCCTCTCCATGGCGAGCGACCTGCGCTACGCCACGCCCGCGGCGAAGACCGCGTTCCTGTTCGTGCGCGTGGGGCTCGCGGGCTGCGACATGGGCGCCTGCGCCCTCCTGCCGCGAATCATCGGCCAGGGGCGCGCGGCGGAGATCCTGTACTCGGGCCGCTCGTTCAGCGCCGAGGAGGGCTTCGCCTGGGGCTACTTCAACGAGGTGGTGCCGGCGGACAAGCTGCTGGATCGCGCGCAGGAGATGGCCAGGTCGATCGCCGACGGCCCCGCGTTCGCCCATTCGATGACCAAGAAGTGCCTGCACCAGGAGTGGAACCTGTCCATCGAGCAGGCGCTCGAGACCGAGGCCGAGGCGCAGGCCATTTGCATGCAAACGCAGGATTTCGAGCGGGCGTACAACGCCTTCGTGGCGAAGCAGAAGCCGCAGTTCCAGGGCAACTGATGATCCGCCTGGAGGTCGCGGGCACCGTCGCCGTAGCGACCCTGCAGCGGCCGCCGGTCAACGCCATTGACGAAGCCTGGGTGGCGCGGCTGCTCGAGGTGATCGCGCAGGCGAAGGATTGCCACGTGCTCCTGGTGCGCAGCGACCAGAAGGTCTTTTCCGCAGGCGCGGACCTCGCGCTCATGCGCTCGCGGTTCGATTCCGCGGACGGACGCGGGAAGATGGTCGCGCTCGCGCGCGGGATGCAGCGCGCCTTCGCGCTGCTGGAAGCCTCGCCCCTGGTTTCGATCGCCGAGATCGGCGGCGCCGCCATGGGCGGCGGCCTCGAGCTCGCGCTCGCCTGCGACTTCAGGATCGCGTCGGCCGCGGCCAAGCTCGGGCTGCCCGAAGCGCGCCTGGGCCTGCTGCCCGGCGCGGGCGGCACGCAGCGCCTCGCGCGCCTTTGCGGCGCGGCGATCGCCAAGCGCCTGATCCTCGGCGCGGAAGCGGTGGACGGCGAGGAAGCCGCGCGCCTCGGGGTCGTGCAGTGGGCGCTGCCGCCGGAGGCGCTCGCCGCGAGGGCGATCGAGCTCGCGCGGGACCTCGCGGCCCTCCCCGCCGACGCGCTCGCCGCGTGCAAACGCTGCATCGCCGCGGCGGGCGGCGAGGAAGGCTACGAGCTGGAGCTCGAGGCGACGGGCACACTGCTGGCGAGCGCCGAGACGCAGGCGCGCGTGCGCGCCTTCCTGGAAAAGCGCCGCTAGCCCATGGACCCGCTGCTCCTCGGCGAGCAACGGCTGGCGCTGGAGCGCAGCCGCGGCCTGTGGCCCGGCCGCGTCATCACCGATTATCTCGACCGCTGGGTGGCGGAGAAGCCCGACGCGCTCGCGCTCGTCTCCTGGCGCGAGGAGCAAGGCGCCCTGCTGCGCCTGAGCTACCGGGAACTGGCCGAGCGCGCGGCGCGCGCCGCGCATGCGCTCGCGTCCTGTGGCGTGGGCCGCGGCGACGTGGTCGCCTTCCAGCTGCCGAACTGCTGGCAGTTCGCGGCCGCGCATCTCGGCTGCGTGCGCCTCGGTGCGGTGAGCAATCCGCTGATGCCGATCTTCCGCCATCGCGAGCTCTCCTTCATGCTGCGCCACGGCGAGGCGCGCGTGTTCATCGCGCCGGCGCGCTTTCGCGGCTTCGACCACGGCGCGCTCGCGCGCCAGCTCGGCGCCGAGCTGCGCCTTTCGCGCGTACTGCTCGCCGACAGCGAGGGCGAGGGTTCCTTCGAGGCGGCGCTCGGCGCCGCCGGGGAGGACCCCTGCGCGCGCGGCGCGCGGCTGCAGCCCGACGACGTCATGCAGCTCCTCTACACCTCCGGCACCACGGGCGAGCCGAAGGGCGCGCTGCACACCTCCAATACGATCCTCAGCGCGGTGCGCGAGTACGCGAAGCGCATGGGGATCGGCGCGTCGGACGTGATCTTCATGCCCTCGCCGCTCGGCCACCAGCTCGGCTTCTGCTATGGATTGCAGATGGCGCTGATGCTCGGCATTCCCCTGGTCCTCACCGACCTCTGGAATCCCGAGCGCGCGCTGGAGCTGATGCGCGCGCACGGCGCCACCTTCACCTTCGGCGCGACGCCGTTTCTCGCCGACCTGGCGTCATTGCGCGGCGTGGAAGCGCGCCGCCCGCCGCGGCTGCGCATGTTCGCGAGCTCGGGAGCGCCGATCCCGCCGCCGGTGGTGGAGGCCGCGCGCGCGCGGCTTGGCGTCAAGGTCGCCACCTGCTGGGGCATGACCGAGTGCGCGAGCGTCACCATCACGCCGCCGGACGAGTACAAAGTGCTCGAGTCGGACGGCTGCGCGCTGCCGAACGGCGAAGTGCGCGTGCTGAGTGCCGACGGCTCGGAGGCGCCGCGCGGCGTCGTCGGGTCGCTGCAGGTGCGCGGCTCTTCGCTTTTCGTGGGCTACCTGAAGCGCCCCGAGCTCTCGCGCCTGCACGAAGGCGGGTGGTTCGACACGGGCGATATCGCGCGCATGGACGAAGAGGGCTACATCCGCATCTGCGGCCGCAGCAAGGACGTCATCATCCGCGGCGGCGAGAACATCCCGGTGGTGGAGATCGAGGGCGCCTTGTACCGGATGGCGGAGGTCGCGGACGCGGCGATCGTGGCGATGCCCGATCCGCGGCTGCAGGAGCGCGCTTGCGCGTTCGTCACGCTGCGCCCGGGGAGCCGGTTGAGCCTGGCGGCGGTGTGCAAGCACCTCGCGGCGGAAGGCTTCTCGAAACACTTCTGGCCCGAGCGGCTCGAGGTCGTGGAGCAGATGCCGCGCACGGCCACGGGGAAGATCCAGAAGTTCGTGCTGAGGGAGGCGGCGAAGAAGCTCGCGGCGGAGGGCGGCGCTCCCGAACGACGACATGTCACCCAGTAACGGGTTGGTCTTCAAGCGAGGTGACGTTGCCATGAATCCCGAAAAGTCTCTCTTAGCCTTCATGACCGCTGTCATATTGACAGCGTTTGCCTTGGTCGGCGAAGCACAAACAGGCAACCCGCCCCTTAGTCTAATTCCCATGTATGGCTATCCTGACATTGAAAAGCCCGCGGCACTAAAGAAGGCTGACGAAGACTTTATCAAGGCAGTTGTCGGTGAGAGATCTCGAGAAGAAGTGAGCAAGGATTTTGCGGGAGAGGGGTGGAGACTCTTGCGTATCGGCGATGCCGCCAATGCCATGCGGCGATTTAACCAATCTTGGCTGTTGAATCCGAACTACTATCAACCGTACTGGGGATTCGGAGCGATATTGTTCGCCCAGCGTAAGGCAGCTGAAGCAGCCGCCCATTATGCAAGAGCCCTGTCACTAATCGATGCAGAAGGCGAGAAGCCACGCCTTCTAAGCGATGCAGGCAGGGCATATTCGATGCAAGGCTTCATTGCAGCCGAAAAGACGAAATCAGAGGAGTCGTTTGCAAGAGCCAACTCCCTATTCAAGGAGGCTATGGATCTGGATCCACACTATGCCAATGCGTATCGCTATTGGGCTATGTCTCTCTACCTGGAGGGCAACTATGAAAGGGCGTGGGCCATAGTAAGAAAATCGCGCGATCTAGGCGATCATGTCATGCCCTCCGACTTTGTCGACGCACTGTCTCGGAAAATGCCAGAACCAATGTAGGAGGCGGTACTGCAATGACGTCGCCAACTTGCGCGAGCATCAAGACCCAGTGACGGCGAGCGACAGGTCGGTCCGATCGCTCGGCGCCGGGTCGGCGGTCCTCTGCACCGTCTTCAGCCTCGCCTACGTCGTCGCGCAGCTCGTGGAATGGGCGGGCCTCCTCGGGTCGGCCGGCGGTCCCCACAGCCGCAGCACGACTTTCGGCCTCGCCGTGCTCCTCACGCCGTCGCTGCTCCTTGGGGTCTCGTTCGTGGTGCTCGCCGTCAGCATCCACTACTACGCCGAGGAATCGAAACGGATCTGGAGCCATGTCGCCGTTGCGTTCGCGTCGATGTACGCGACGCTCATCAGCATCGTCTATTACGTGCAGCTCGCGTTCGTGATTCCGCGGCTCGCGCGGGGCGACGCCGAAGGCATCCAGCTCCTCATCTTCGAGCCGTTCGATTCCTTCCTCTACGCGGTCGACGTGTACGGCTACAGCCTGATGAGCCTCTCCACCCTGTTCGCCGCTGCGGTATTCGATGGCCCG
>CAZAEG010000171.1:0-10274 GCA_964484035.1 uncultured Enterobacteriaceae bacterium
GGTCCGTCGGCTTGGGCGGCAGCTTGGGATCCGGCGGCGCAATGCCGGCGGTTCCCGCAGGAACATCGATCTGGCCCGCGGGGTTGGTCAGAATCCACGTGCCGCTCGAACCGCGGATCAGCGTCGCGAGATCCGGCAGTATCTCGATCAAGCCGCCGGTGCCGCGAATGCCGACTGTCGCAGTCGGCGTGCGCACTTGGTAGGCGTTGCGGTTGAAGCGGCCGATGGCGCCGGTTACCGTACGCATGGCGCCGCGCACCAGCGAGAAGAACCCGCGCTCGCTGCCGTCGGTTTTCCCCTCGTAGCGGTACTCGCGCACGCCGAACTCGGTATTCGGCTGCAGCGAGACGAAACCGCCGTCGGTGAAACGAATCTGCGCGCGGCCACTACGCGTGATGAGCGTATCGCCGTCCATGACCTCGGCACCGCGTGCAAGCGGGCGCTCCTGGCCGCTCGCGCCGCGCAAGGCCGCATCGCCGAAAACAAAGTCCACGCGCCCCGCTGTGGCGGCAAAGGCATGATTGGCAAATGCGGCAGACACGATCGCCATCAGTGCGCCGCGCGAGCTGAGTCTGAAGCTGGAAGGTTTCATGCCGGTGCTCCTGGTAGGGCGCTAGAAATCGCGGCGCAGTCCGATCTGCGCGACGGTGCGGCGGAACGTGTAGATCGCGATGTTGGAATCGTTGTCGGTGTAGGTCATCTGCGGCCGCAACGACCATTTCGTCGCGCGAATAGTGTAGTTCAGCACCACGGACGCGTCGACCTGCGTGTCCTTGCGCTCGACGAGAAACAGGGGATCGTTGCCCCCATATGTGCGTTTTTCCACGGACGCGTTGACGAACAGGTGCATGCCGGGGGCGAGGCGCCACTGCGCGCCCACGCGTACGCCAAGCGGCTTGTGGCCGAGGTGAGGGACGTTCTGCGCGTCCTCCTTCTCCTCGCCGCCATAGACGCTGGCGAAGACCACCGGGGAGCCGCCGGAATACGCATGGGCCGTGGCCACGCCGAAGACGGTGCGCCTGGCGTCGCGGATGCTCTGCGACGGGTCCGGGTAGCTCAGGTCCGCGAGCTGCGCGAAGAGCGACACCTGGGTCTGCTGGCTCAGGTTGTGCTGCCACTGCACGACGCCGCCGGCGCTCTCGCGGAAGCTGTCACCGTCCACGTTGTATTGCTGAAGTTGCAGCGCAGCGGTTACTGCGTTGCTGTCCCTCGACCAGCGCAGGCCGAGCGCGCCGTCGAGCGTGTCGGTGTCAAACCGCGTTTCGTCCGCGTTGTACTTGCCGTAGTACGACGCGCTGGCGACCCACGCCCAGCTCGCGGCGATTTCATTGCTGAACGACAGTCCCGCCGTCAGGCTCCAGAAATCGTCCTTGATGCGCGTGGTGCCCGGCGCCAACTGCACGAGGGCGCCGCCGAAGAACGGCACGGCGACCTGGGACGCCGACGTGGCGCTGTTCACGTTGCTGTCATGGCCGCCGCCGATTTCAACGTAGGCGTTGAATCGCCTCTTGCGCGCCGCTTCGATGGCGGACAGGAAGCGGTCGATGGTCTCGCGCACTTCGTTCGGCACGCTCCGCGCGCGCACCGCCTCGAATTCGCGCTTGGCCGCCTCGCGCTCGCCGGTGGCCATGTACGCGCGCGCGATCTCCGCGCGCGCCTGCAGGTTGTCGGGCTGCACCGCAAGCACACGCTCCAGGGCGAAGATGGCGCGCTCGGGGTCTCCCGCGTCCAGTGCCGCAAGGCCCAGCAGGTAGTCGAACTCGGGGTCGCCCGCGCGCTGCGGCTCCAGCGGCAGCAGGAGCTTGTAAGCGCCTTGCGCGTCCTGCCGCTGGAGCAGCACTTTCGCGCGGTCGGTGACGGCGTCGGCACCGGCCGTGAAACTGACGCAGAGGAGGATCGAGGCGCAAAGAACGCGACCCAAAAAGCGCTGCATTGTGGAAACCCCCCCCCCCCGGGCTATTGTTGCCGGGAGTCTAGCAGGGGGCCCCGCCGATGCGCCACCGCCCGCTAGCCCTCGAAGAACTCTTTAACTTTTTCTAACCAGGACTTGCTGCGCGGATTGTGGCGCGCCACGTCCTCGTCGCTGATGCCCTCGAATTCCTTCAGCAGCTCCTTCTGGCGCGACGTCAGATTGACCGGCGTTTCCACCACGACGTGGCAGAACAGGTCGCCGGCGACGTGGCTGCGCACGCCCTTGATGCCCTTGGCGCGCAGGCGGAACGTCTTCCCGGTCTGGCTCTCGGCCGGCACGCGGATGCGGGCCGAGCCGTCCAGCGTCGGGATCTCGATCTCGCCGCCCAGCGCGGCGGTGGTGATGGAGATCGGCATTTCGCAATGCAGGTCGTCGTGATCGCGCTGGAACACCGGATGCGGCTTGATGTGCACCTGCACGTACAGGTCGCCCGCCGGGCCGCCGTTCACGCCGGGCTCGCCCTCGCCGGACAGGCGCACGCGGTCGCCCTCATCGACCCCCGCGGGGATCTTCACCGAAAGCGTCTTTTGGTGCTTCACGCGCCCGCTGCCGCCGCACGCGGCGCAGGGGTTGGGGATGATCTTGCCGGCGCCGTGGCAGCGCGGGCACGTCTGCGCGATCGAGAACGGCCCCTGCGATACGCGCACTTGCCCCGCGCCGCGGCAGGTGGGGCAGGTCTGGGACTGGCTGCCGGGCTTCGCGCCGCTGCCCTTGCAGGTCTCGCACGGCGCCATGGTCGGGATGCGTATGCGCGTCTCAAAGCCGTGCGCTGCCTGCTCGAGCGCGATCTCGAGGTTGTAGCGCAGGTCGGCGCCGCGGAACACGTTGGAGCGGCCGCCGCGGCCGCCGCCGAAGACGTCGCCGAAGATGTCGTTGAAGATGTCGCCGAAGCCCGTGAAGCCGCCGGCGGCGCCTGCCGCGCCCATGCCGGACTGGGGATTGACGCCGGCGTGGCCGAACTGGTCGTAGGCGGCGCGCTTTTGCGCGTCCGAAAGCACGTCGTAGGCCTCCTGCGCTTCCTTGAAGTGATCCTCGGCTTTGGGGTTGTCGGAGTTGCGGTCCGGGTGCCACTTCATGGCCAGCTTGCGGTACGCCTTGCGGATTTCGTCCGCGGATGCGTCCCGGTTGACCCCCAGCACTTCGTAGAAATCGCGTTTCGCCATGTGCCTTCCCAGACAGCAAAACGGGCGGCGCGCCTGCGCGCACCGCCCGGATGCCGCCGTCAGTGCCCTGCGTTCAGCCCGCCTTCTTGTCCTTCACTTCCGTGAATTCGGCGTCCACGACGTCGCCCTCGGCCTTCTTGCCCTCGCCGCCGCCGCCGCCGGCCTCGGCCGGGCCGGCCGACGCGGCCTCCTGGGCCGCCTTCTGGCTGTCGGCGTACATCTTCTCGCCGAGCGTCTGCGACGCCTTGGCGAGCGCTTCCGCCTTGGCCTCGATTTCGGCCTTCGCTTCGGATTTGAGCGCGCCTTCGGCGTCCTTCAGCGCGTTCTCGATCTTCTCCTTTTCGCCCGCCTCCAGCTTGTCGCCGTATTCCTTCAGCGACTTCTTCACCGAGTGCACGAGCGCCTCGCAGGCATTGCGCGCGTTCACCAGTTCGAGGATCTTCCGGTCCTCCTCGGCGTGCACCTCGGCATCCTTGACCATGCGCTGGATCTCGGCCTCGTTCAGGCCCGAGCTCGCCTGGATCTTGATCTTGTTCTCCTTGCCGGTGGCCTTGTCCTTGGCGGACACGTGCAGGATGCCGTTGGCGTCGATATCGAAGGCGACCTCGATCTGCGGCATGCCGCGCGGCGAGGGCGGAATGTCGGTCAGGTTGAACTGCCCCAGGCTCTTGTTGCCCGCGGCCATGTCGCGCTCGCCCTGCAGGACTTGGATCGTCACCGCGGTCTGGTTGTCGTCCGCGGTGGAGAACACCTGCTGCGCCTTGGTCGGGATGGTGGTGTTCTTGTTGATCAGCTTGGTCATCACGCCGCCCAGGGTCTCGATGCCGAGCGACAGCGGCGTGACGTCGAGCAGCAGCACGTCCTTGACGTCGCCTTTCAGCACGCCCGCCTGGATGCCGGCGCCGATCGCCACCGCCTCGTCGGGGTTGACGTCCTTCCTGGGCTCCTTGCCGAAGAACTCGCGCACCCGGTCCACGACCTTGGGCATGCGCGTCTGTCCGCCGACCAGGATCACGTCGGCGATGTCCCCGGGCTTCAGGCCGGCGTCCTTCATGGCGATGCGGCAGGGCTCGATGGTCTTCGCCACCAGGTCCTCGACCAGCGACTCGAACTTGGCGCGCGTGATCTTCATCGCCAGGTGCTTCGGCCCCGAGGCGTCCGCGGTGATGTAGGGCAGGTTGACTTCCGTCTGCTGCGACGAGGACAGCTCGATCTTCGCCTTCTCGGCGGCGTCCTTCAGCCGCTGCAGCGCGAGCACGTCCTTCGCCAGATCCACGCCCGCGTCCTTCTTGAACTCGGTGACGATGTGGTCGATCAGGCGCTGGTCGAAGTCTTCGCCGCCGAGGAACGTGTCGCCGTTGGTCGAGAGCACCTCGAACTGCTTCTCGCCGTCGACGTCCGCGATCTCGATGATGGAGACGTCGAACGTGCCGCCGCCCAGGTCGTATACGGCGATCTTGCGATCGCCCTTTTCCAGCTTGTCCATGCCGAAGGCGAGCGCCGCCGCGGTGGGCTCGTTGATGATGCGCTTGACCTCCAGGCCGGCGATGCGGCCGGCGTCCTTGGTCGCCTGGCGCTGCGAGTCGTTGAAGTACGCCGGCACAGTGATCACCGCCTCGGACACTTCCTCGCCGAGGTAGTCCTCGGCGGTCTTCTTCATCTTGCGCAGGATCTCGGCCGACACCTGCTGCGCGGCCATCTTCTTGCCGCGCACCTCGACCCAGGCGTCGCCGTTATCGGCCTTGACGATCTTGTAGGGCATCAGGTGGATGTCCTTCTCCACCTCCTTCTCGCCGAAGCGCCGGCCGATGAGGCGCTTCACCGCATAGATGGTGTTCTTGGCGTTGGTCACAGCCTGGCGCTTGGCCGGCGCGCCGACCAGGATCTCGCCGTCTTCCGTGTAGGCCACGATGGAGGGCGTGGTCCGCGAGCCCTCGGAGTTCTCGATGACCTTGGGCTTGCCGCCTTCCATGAGGGCGACGCAGGAGTTGGTGGTGCCCAGGTCGATGCCGATGATCTTTGCCATGGTGGTTCCTTCAGTTCGATTCCAAGTTACTGTCGGAGATGGGGTTTCCGGCCCCGTTTTCAACTGCCTTCGCCCGGGCGACCGTGACCAGCGCGGGCCGCACGATGCGGTCGTGCAGCGTATAGCCCTTCTGCAGCACATCGAGCACGGTGTTGGGCTCCTGATCGGATTCGGCCGTCGACATCGCCTGGTGGCGGTGCGGGTCGAAGCGCTGGCCCGGTTCCGGGCTCACCTCGGCGACCCCGGCGCGCTCGAAGGCGCTTCGCAGCTGCTTGCGGGTCAGCTCGACCCCGGCGCGCAGCGCTTCGCTGTCCGCGGCGCCGGCGCTCAACGCGGCCTCGAGGCTGTCCATCACGGGCACCAGATCCTCGACCATGCGCTCGGCGGCGTACTTGCGCGCCTGGGCGATGTCGCCTTGCGCCCGCTTGCGCGCGTTCTCCGCGTCGGCGAGCGCGCGCAACCACGCTTCGCGCTGCTCGGCGAGCTTGCCCTGCGCTTGCGAAAGCAGCTCCTCGAGCGGGCGGCCCTGCTGCTCTTCGTCGGGCGGACCCTCCTGAGGCACTTTGTCAGCTTGCGGCTTCGGATCGGACATCGAGGAAAAATGGGCCTGTCAAAGACCCGTATATTGGGTGCAGACCTCTTGCTTCAAGCGGGGCTATTTCATCTTTCGGTTTGATGGAATAGAAACAGCATGTATGATTCCACATTAAGTGGGCTCCATAAGAGCCTGACAAAAAGAGCTAAATCGCGCTATTTTGGGTTGGGGGAGGGGGAGAGACGTCTGTGAGCGATGCAGCTCCGGGATCGATCAAGGTCCTGGTCATCGACGACAGCAACACCATCCGCCGCAGCGCGGAGATGTTCCTGCGTCAGGCGGGCTTCGAAGTGATTCTCGCCGAGGACGGCTTCGACGCGCTCGCCAAGATCAGCGACCACCAGCCGAAGGTGATCTTCGTGGACATCGTGATGCCGCGCCTCGACGGCTACCAGACGTGCGCGCTCATCAAGCAGAACCCGAAGCTCAAGGCGACCCCCGTGATCATGCTGTCGAGCAAGGACGGGGTATTCGACCGCGCGCGCGGCCGGCTGGCGGGGTCCGATCGCTACCTCACCAAGCCCTTCACCAAGGAGGCGCTGATCGACACGGTCAACGAGTATCTGAAGCCCGCGGCCCCGAGTTCCTAATCACCCGAGACGAAAGACCAACCCATGCCAATCAAGAACATCCTCGTCGTCGACGACTCGCCCACGGATCGCCAGTACTTGACCGATCTGCTGGCGAAAAGCGGCTACCAGGTCACCACGGCCGAGAGCGCGGAGCAGGCGCTGGAATCGGTCAAGCAGCGGCGACCCGACCTCGTGCTGATGGACGTGGTGATGCCGGGGCAGAACGGCTTCCAGGCGACCCGCACGCTCAGCAAGGACAGCGCCACCAAGGACATTCCCGTCATCATCTGCACCACCAAGGGTCAGGAAACCGACCGCGTGTGGGGCATGCGCCAGGGCGCGCGGGACTACGTCGTCAAGCCGGTGAACCAGGCCGAGCTGCTGGCGAAGATTGCGGCGCTCGGCTAGTGGCGACCAAGGTCTCCCTGCGCGATTACCAGCGCGACCTGGCGGCGCGGCTGCAGAACGCGGGCGCCGGCCGCGCCGCGTCCAAGCTCGGCCTGCAGGTGGGGGGCGAGCGCTGGCTGGTGGACCTGACCGACGCCGGTGAAGTGATCCCGGTGCCGGGCATCACCCCGGTGCCGCTCACGCGGCCGTGGTTCCGGGGCGTGGCGAGCATCCGCGGCAACCTGTTCAGCGTCGTGGACATCGGCACGTTTCTCGGCGGCGCCGCGGCGCTGCCGGGCGAGCAGGCGCGGCTGCTGCTCCTCAGCGAGCGCTTTCGCATGGGCAGCGCGCTGCTCGTCGACCGCTCGCTCGGCCTGCGCAACCCGGAGCAGCTGCAAGAACGCGCCGCTGCGCCGCAGCGCGCACCGTGGCTCAAGGCGGAATACGACGATGCGCAGGGCGTGCACTGGCGCGAGCTGGACGTGGCGCAACTGGTACGGGACCCCGAGTTCCTCAGCGTCGGCGCGTGAAACAACGTGGCTTAGGGAGGAAGGCATGAAGCGATTCGCAGCATGGGGCGTGCTGGGGGCGTTGCTGGCGCCTGCGGCGCTGGCGCAGAACGGCGTCGCCAACGACAAGATCGTGCTCGGCCAGGCGGCCGTGTTCTCGGGGCCGGCCGCGCAGCTGGGAATCCAGATGCGCAATGGCATCAAGGCGTACCTCGACTACGTGAACGCCCAGGGCGGCGTGCATGGGCGCAAGATCGAGCTGGTGACCGAGGACGACCGCTATGAAACCTCGGTTGCGCCCGCGGCGAGCAGGAAGCTGATCGAGGAGCGCAAGGTGTTCGCGCTCATCGGCTACGTCGGCACGCCGACCGGGGTTGCCCACCTGCCCGTGGTCAACCGCGCCAGGGTGCCCCTGGTCGGCATGTTCACGGGCGCCGAGGTGCTGCGCGTGCCCTTCAGCCGCTACATCTTCCACGTGCGCGCCAGCTACTACGACGAGACCGAGAAGATCGTCGAGCAGATCGTGTCCATCGGCGGGCGCGACATCGCCGTTTTCTACCAGGACGATGCCTACGGGCTGGCGGGCCTGCGCGGCACCGAGATCGCGATGCAGAAGCGCAACATGAAGATCTCAGCCACCGCGACGGTTGAGCGCAACACCGTCAAGGTGGAGAACGCGGTGCAGACCATCCACGCGCTGAAGCCCGACGCCGTGGTCATGATCAGCGCCTATACGTCGATCGCCGAATTCGTGCGCCAGATGAAGAAGGCGGGCAGCAACGCGACCTTCTACAACGTGTCGTTCGTCGGCAGCAAGGCGCTCGCCGACGCGCTGGGCGAGGCGGGCGTCGGGGTCGCGATCTCCCAGGTGGTGCCGTTTCCGTGGGGGCGGGCGGTGCCGGTGGTCAAGGAATACCAGCAGCTGGCAGCGAAGGCCGGCTACACCGACTACAACTTCAGCGCGATGGAAGGCTTCCTCTCGGCCAAGGTGGCGGTGGAGGGACTGCGGCGCGCGGGCAGGAACCTGACGCGCGAGAGCTATATCGCGGCATTGGAAGAGATGCAGGACGTCGACCTCGGCGGCTTTTTCGTGAGCTACTCGCCCACCAACCGCGCGGGGTCTAAGTTCGTCGACCTGACGATCATCGGCCGCGGCGGAAAATTCTTGCGATAAGGGGACTGCAATGGCAATCAACATGGGCGCATTCAAACTTCCGTTCCTCGGGCGCGGCGGCGACGCCGGGGTGCCCGCGGACGCGAAGCGCGCCGCGCCGCGCGCAGGCGGGCTGCCGCTCGTCGGCCGGCTGTCGAGCGCGCGGCGGCTGCCGGTGCTGATCGGCGCGCTGGTGCTGCTGCTCGCGGTGATCGCGGTCGTCGTGGTCTACGACACGCGCCAGGGCACCTTCGGCACGCTCTACATCGCCAGCGTCGGCAAGCTGCAGATGCTTTCGCAGCGCCTGGCGAAGGCGGCGCAGCAGTCCTCGCAGGGCAACGCCGAGGCTTTCAAGCAGCTGCGCAGCAGCCGCGACGAATTCGCCTCGATCATCAAGCTGCTCGCCTTCGGCGGGGCGAGTGGCGGCGTCGACCTGCCGCCGACACCGCAGGACGTCCAGCCGTCGCTGAACGCGCTCGACCGCGTCTGGGGCAAGACCGAGCGCAACGCGGCGCTGGTGATCGACGAGGAGCGCAACCTCGTCGCCCTGGGCGCCGCGGTGCGCGCCATCAACGCCAACAACCCCGCGCTGCAGGAGCTGACCGACGAGATCGCGGCGCTGAGCGTGCAGAAGGGCGGCAGCGCGCGCCAGAACGCGATCACGGCGCAGCTCACGATGCTGACGCAGCGCATGGCGAAGAACGCCAACGTCATGCTCGCGGAGGACATCGTCGACCCGGAGGTGTCGTTCCTGCTGGGCAAGGACACCAACACCTACCGCGATACGTTGCAGGGACTCCTGCAGGGCAGCGACGCACTGCGTATCGCCCGCGTGTCCGACGCCGAGTTGCGCGGCAAGCTGGGCGAGCTGCAGGCGGCGTTCGCCGACTACCAGCGCGCCGTCAGCGACATCCTCGGCAACCAGGCGCGGCTGGTCGGCGCCAAGCGCGCGGCGTTCGAGATCTTCAACGACAGCGAGGCGCTACTGCGCTCGGCCGAGGGCCTGAGCGCCGCGTTCGAGGCCGATGCTGCCAAGCGCCGCTACAACTTCATCGCGCTCGGCGTGCTGTCGCTGCTGGCGCTTGCCGTGCTGGGGCTGATCGGCATGGCGTACATCGCCGACAGCCGGCGCCGGGCGGAGGACAGCGAGCGCCAGAACTCGGCGAACCAGCAGGCCATCCTGCGGCTGCTCGACGAGATCGGCAACCTCGCGGACGGCGACCTGACTGCGCGCGCGCAGGTGACCGAGGAGATCACCGGCGCGATCGCCGACTCCATCAACTACACGATCGACGAGCTGCGCCGCCTGGTGGCCGGCATCAACGCAGCGGCGCAGCAGGTGACCACGGCGACGGCGGAGGCGCAGACCACGGCCGCGCAGTTGCTGCAGGCGACGCAGAGGCAGGCGGTCGAGATCCAGGGCACCGGCCAGTCGGTGACGCAGATGGCGCGCTCGATGAGCGAAGTGTCGAAGCGCGCCGGCGACTCCGCCAAGGTCGCGGAGACCTCGCTGCACGCCGCCGAGAAGGGCGCGCAGGCGGTGCAGAACGCGATCCGCGGCATGAACGACATCCGCGAGCAGATCCAGGAAACCTCCAAGCGCATCAAGCGCCTGGGCGAATCGTCGCAAGAGATCGGCGAGATCGTGCAACTGATTTCGGACATCACGGAGCAGACCAACGTGCTGGCGCTGAACGCCGCGATTCAGGCGGCCTCCGCCGGCGAGGCGGGGCGCGGCTTCACGGTGGTGGCGGAAGAGGTGCAGCGGCTCGCGGAACGCTCGGCCGAGGCGACCAAGCACATCGGCGCCATCGTGAAGTCGATTCAGCGCGACACGCAGGACGCGGTGGAGGCCATGGAGCGCAGCACGCGCGGCGTGGTGGAGGGTACCAAGACC
>CAZAEG010000172.1:0-2535 GCA_964484035.1 uncultured Enterobacteriaceae bacterium
GCGCTTGAGCAGGAGGCGATCGCCCTGCGCCAGCTCGGTGAGGGCGAAGCCGTCGAAATGCGCGCGCGCATCGTGCGCGCGCAGCAGCACGATCTCGATCGCGCTGCGGTCGGCCACGCTCACCGGCCGCACCGACAGCACGTGCGGATTGAGCGGCACCAGCGCGAAGGCGGCGACGCCCGGCTGCAGGATCGGGCCCTGCGCCGACAGCGCGTAGGCGGTCGAGCCGGTCGGCGTCGCCACGATCAGGCCGTCGGCGCGCAGCGCGTACACGTACTCGCCGTCGATGCGCACCTCGACCTCGATGAGGCGGCCCTGCGAGCCCTTGCCGACCACCGCCTCGTTCAGCGCCACGGTATGCAGGACGCGCGCGGCGCCACGCATGATCTGCGCGTCGAGCAGCGCGCGCTCCTCGATGCTGTACCGGCCGTCGAGGATCGCGCCCACCGATGCGTGCATGTCCCGCAGCGCGATGTCGGTCATGAAGCCGACCCGCCCCTGGTTGATGCCCGCGAGCGGCACCTTGTGCCGCGCCAGGCTGCGCGCCGCCGCCAGCATGGTGCCGTCGCCGCCCAGCACCATGGCCAGGTCGGCGAACGCGCCGATCTCGTCGAAGTCTGCCGCGTCCCCGCCGTCGCCGATGCGCGCCGCGGTTTCGCGCTCCACGCGCACTTCGCAGCCGCGGCTGCGCAGGAATTGCCGCAAGGCGCGCAGCGAATCGGCGATTTCGGGCGTGTGCTTGCCGATCAGCGCGACGCGGGCGAAGGCCGGCTTGGGCATCGCCGCATTCTAACCGCATGTGTAGAATGCAGCGCATGCTCGACAAGCGCGCGCAGATCCTGCTGAAGACGCTGATCGAGCGCTACATCGCCGAGGGACAGCCGATCGGCTCGCGCACGCTCTCCCGGCACTCCGGGCTCGACCTGTCGCCGGCCACCATCCGCAACGTGATGTCCGATCTCGAGGAGCTCGGCTTCATCGCCAGCCCGCACACCTCCGCCGGACGCGTGCCGACGCCCGCGGGCTACCGCTTCTTCGTCGACACGCTGCTGGTGGTGAAGCCGCTCGGCTCGGGCGAGCAGCGCCAGCTCGAGGACCAGCTGCACCCCGACAATCCGCAGCGCGCCATCCAGTCGGCCTCGCAGATCCTGTCGCAGCTGACGCAGTTCGCCGGCGTGGTGATGACGCCTCGGCGCCGTGCGCTCGCCTTCCGCCAGATCGAGTTTCTGCGCTTGTCGGAGAAGCGCGTGCTGCTCATTGTCGTCACGCCGGACGGCAACGTGCAGAACCGGGTCCTGTTCACCGAGCGCGACTACTCGCCCGCCGAGCTGGTGTCGGCGGCCAATTACATCAACCAGAATTACGCCGGGCACAGCTTCGAGGACGTGCGCCAGCGCCTGCGCGAGGAGCTGCACGAGATCAAGCAGGACATGATGCAGCTGATGAACGCCGCGCTCGACGCCGGCAACCGCGCCCTCGAGGAAGGCAGCGAGCCCTACGTCATCTCCGGCGAGCGCAACCTGCTCACGGCGCAGGACCTGACGCACGACCTGCGGCGCCTGCGCCAGCTGTTCGAGCTGTTCGAGCACAAGACGACGCTGCTGCAGATCCTCGACCTGTCGCTGCGCGGCCAGGGTGTGCAGGTGTTCATCGGCGGCGAATCGGGGGTCAGCGCGCCGGACGACGTGAGCGTGGTCACCGCGCCCTACAAGGTCGACGGCGAGGTGGTGGGCACTGTCGGCGTCATCGGCCCGTCGCGTATGGCCTACGACCGCGTGGTGCCCGTCGTCGACGTCACTGCGAAGCTCCTGTCGAGCGCGCTGTCCAAGCCCTGAACGGCATCCTCCTCGTCAACCTGGGCACGCCGGCGGCGCCGAGCGCGAGCGCGGTGCGCGCCTATCTGGCCGAGTTCCTCTCGGACCCGCGCGTGGTCGAGCTGCCGCGCTGGCTGTGGCTGCCGATCCTGCATGGCATCGTCCTGCGCCGACGGCCCGCGCAGTCCGCGCGCAAGTACGCCAAGATCTGGACTGCGGAGGGCTCGCCGCTCGCGGTGCACACCGCGCGCCAGGCGGAGCTGCTGCGCACGGCCACTGGCCTGCCCGTGGCGTACGCGATGCGCTACGGCGAGCCGAGCATCGCGTCGGCGTTGCGCAAGCTGCCCCCAGGGCCGCGCGTCGTTCCGCTGTACCCGCAATACGCGCGCAGCACGACCGAGTCGATTCGCGACGTGGTGGGCAGGGACGTGCAACTGGTGGAGCAGTTCCACGACCATCCGGGGTACATCGCCGCGCTCGCTGCGCTCGTCTCGGACCGGCCCGACGTGCTGGTGATGAGCTTTCACGGCCTGCCCCAGCGCGCGGTCGAGCGTGGAGATCCCTATCGGGATCAATGCCTGCGTACCGCGAGGCTGCTCGCCGAGGCGCTGCACCTTCCCGAGCAACGGTACCGGATCACATTCCAATCGCGCTTCGGCCCGGCGAGGTGGCTGCAGCCCTATACCTCGGACGTGCTTGCCGAGCTCGGCGCCGCGCGCAC
>CAZAEG010000173.1:0-5953 GCA_964484035.1 uncultured Enterobacteriaceae bacterium
GCCCAGCAGCGCTTTGCCGACCGCCAACGCAAGCTCGCCCAGGTCATGCGGGCGCGCGTCATCTATACCCCGCAGGTCGTGCTGCAGGGCAAGGACTTCCGCCGCTGGCATTCAGGCGCGTTCGACGACGCCGTGAAATCGATCAACGCCCGGGCGCCGCGGGCGCGAATCGAGCTCAGGCTGGAGGGCGGGCGCGGGGACGCAATGCTGACGGAAGTACGGGCTGAGCTGCTCGACCGCGCGCAGGCGGCCGATGCGGCGCTCTACCTTGCGAGCTTCGAGAGCAAGCTCGTCTCGAAGGTGCGGGCGGGGGAGAACGACGGCCGGACCCTGGAGCACGACTACGTGGTCTTCGAGTGGGTGGGTCCGATCGCGTTTTCCGAAGGCAGGATCGCGGAGCGGCACGCCCTGCCGCGGGTCCCCAAGGCGGTCCCGGCGCACTCGGGGGTGGCCGCCTTCGTGCAGAACCGGCGTAGCGCCGAGGTTCTGCAGGCCCTGATGCTGCCCGCCTGCCCGGGCTAGGGGGACCACACTCTCCCTGCGGGGCCCGGCTGCCTTCGGTATCATTCGCCGAGATTAGTTGGGGCGACCCGCCCGGAGGCAGCAGCCGTGCTCGCAACGCAGATACGCCAGAAGGACGGGATCTTCTATTTCGTCAGCTACCCCGCCAAGGAGCTATTGTCCCGCGTAAGATTCATAAGCCGCTTCTATGGGGAGGGCGAGCAGATTGCCCCGTCGCGGATCGCGCAGGACGACGACATCGCGCAGTTCATCGCGCGCATCGAGCGCACCGACCACGCCTTCCAGCGCTCGCTGTCGCAAGCCAAGGTGCGGCAGCTGCGCAATTTCTACGAGACCGCGGTGACGCAGCCGCCGATCCCCGGGACGGTGCTGCTGTTCACCTCCGAGACGCTGCGCTACCAGTCGGCCGCCGACGGCATGGGGCACCTCTCGGAGCCGAGCTCCAAGTTCCTCATCATCGACGGCCAGCACCGCCTGGCGGCCCTGCATTTCTACATGCTGGACAAGCCCGGCGAGGCCGCGGCCATCCGCGTGCCCTGCATGGTCTTCGACGGCCGCAGCGAGGACGTCTCCACCGAGATGTTCGTCATCATCAATTCCACCCCCACGCGCATCAACAAGAGCCACCTCGTGGACCTCTACGAGAAGGTGTCGTGGGCGGCCCCCGACCGCAAGTTCGCCGCGCGTCTGGTCGACAAGCTCTACGGCGAGGGCGACAGCCCCTTGCGCTACCGCATCAACCGCCTGGGCGGGCGCAGCCAGCGCGACAAGTGGATCCTGCAGGCGGAGCTGTTCAACGAGCTGCACCGCTGGGTGCGCGCCGACTGGCGCAAGATCCAGGTGACGGGCGGCAGCGCGAAGAACCTCGACAAGTACTACGGCGCCCTGCGCGACTTCCTCAAGGCGGCGAAGAACGTGTTCGGCGACACCTGGGGCAAGGACAACTACATGGTCACCAAGCCGGTGACCCTGAAGGCCATGATCCGCGTGTGCACCGCGCTCGCGCGCGAGGACGCCGAGCCTGCCGACGGCCGCCAGCAGCGCTGGGAGGAGCGGCTGCTCCCCTGGGGCGACCTGGTGCGCGAGTTCCGCGAGGAAGGCTTCTACGAGCGCTTCGCCGCCAAGGGCGAAGTCGAGCGCGTGGCGCGCGTGCAAAAGGAGCTCGCGCGCGCGGCGGGGATCGAGCTGAAGAAAACGTAGGGTGGGCCCATGGGCCCACCCTACGCGATAGCCTTTTCTTCCGCTAGGCGGTCGATCTCCGTTTCGCCGTAGCCGAGTTCCGCGAGGATTGCGCGGCTGTGGGCGCCGAGCGCCGGCACGTCGGCCATGCGCGGCTCGAACTCCGAGAGGTTGAAAGGCGGCTTCGGTGCGCGCACCGCGCCCACTTCCGTGCCGATTTCCCGCCAGCGATCGCGCGCCGCGAGCTGGGGGTGGTCCCAGAACTCCTCCAGCGTATTCAGGCGGGCGTTGGCGATGCCGGCGGCTTCCAGCCGCTCCTCGACCTGGCCGGCCGTCAACGCGCCGAACGCGCGCTCGATCTGAGCGTGCATCGCCTCGCGGTTCTGCACGCGCGCGGGGCTCGAGGAGAACCTCGCATCCTTCGCCAGCGCCGCGTTTCCCAGCACCTGCTCGCAGAAGCGCCCGAACTCGCGCTCGTTCTGGATGCTGAGGAACACCGTCTTGCCGTCGCCCGCCCGAAACGGGCCGTAGGGGACGATGGTGGCGTGATAGGCCCCCGAGCGTGGCGGCGGGGTGCCGCCGTAATTCGTGAAGTAGGCGGGAAAGCCCATCCATTCGCCGAGGGACTCGAACATGGTGATGTCGAGGGTAGCCCCCACCCCTTCGCGCTCGCGGCGCAGCAGCGCCGCGAGGATCGAGCTCATGGCGTACATGCCGGCGGCGATGTCGGCCACGGGAATGCCCGCCTTGCAGGGCGCGTCCGGCGTGCCGGTCACCGAGAGAAGGCCCGCCTCGCATTGCACGAGCAGGTCGTAGGCGCGCTTGTCGGCATAGGGCCCGGCGGGTCCGTAGCCGGAAATGCCGCACCACACCAGGCGCGGATGGCGCGCGCGCAGCTCGGCGGCGCCAAGCCCGAGGCGCTCGGCGGCGCCGGGTGCGAGGTTCTGCACGAACACGTCGGCCGTGGCGAGCAGGCGGGCAAGGATGTCCTTCGCCTGCGCGTGCTTCACGTCGAGGGCGAGGCTTTCCTTGGAGCGGTTGGTCCAGACGAAGTGCGATGACAGCCCCCGCACCGTGCGGTCCATCGCGCGCGACTGGTCGCCCACGCCGGGACGCTCGATCTTGACGACGCGCGCGCCGAGCTCGGCGAGCTGGCGCGTGCAGAACGGGCCGGCGATCACCTGCTCCAGCGCCACCACCGTGACGCCGTCCAGCGGCCTGCTCACGCGAACTTCACCGTGAGGCCGGCGAGCGGCACGCCCTCGATGACGGTGCTCCAGGTCTGGCCGGGCGCGACCGGGTGCGCGTCGGTGAGCGTGCCGGTGGACACGACCTCGCCCGCGTGCAGCTGGTCGAAGTCGGGCTGCAGCGCGAGCAGCTCGACCAGGTGCGCGAGCGAAAACAGCGGGCTGTCGAGCACGTTGGCGCCGACGCCCTCGTCCACGGCCTTGCCGCCTTTTCGCAGGACGATGCGCGCCGCGGGTAGCAGCGCCTCGAGGTCCGGGATCTTCTCCACTGCGGTCGGCGTGCCGAGGACGAGCCGACCGTGCAGGCCGTTGGCGGCGGTGCAGTCGGGCAGCTTCAGTTTCCAGTCCGGGTGGAAGCACTGCACGATCTCGATCGAATGCGCCACCCATTCGATGGCGGCGAGGATGGCGTGGGCGTCGTGCGAGCGCGGCGGCGGCGCCTTTAGCCCGAAGCAGATCTCGGCTTCGATGCGCGGCTGCGCGAGGCCTTCGAGGGGCACTTCGGCGCGCTCGTCCACGGCGCGGATCAGCGTGCGGTCGTAGACGAAGCCCCAGATCGGCTCGTGCACGCCGTAGCGCTCCCAGAGCGTGCGATTGGTGAAGCCGACCTTGCGCCCGAGCGGCGTCCAGCCGATGGTCAGGCGGTGCTGGTGCAGGCGCCGCATCGCCCGGTAGCCCATCTCGGCGTCGAACTTCTTGAACCGCGCGCTGAACGGCGGCGCGGTGTGGCCGCTCGCCGCGAGCTCGATCAGCTCCTCGGAGACCTTCTTCAGGGTGCGCACGGGCATGGGGAAAATTCTACCCTCGTGCGCCGGTTGCGCCCCTGCGTTTCGCGTGCCACATTAGCAGGCCGTCGCCAAGGGAGGCTGAGATGACCGTCGCCGCGCTCGATCACTGCACCGTGCTCACCGACGACCTGCCGGCGACGCTGGCGTTCTACGAAGAGCACCTGAATCTCAAGCCCGGCGCGCGCCCGCCGTTCAATTTTCCCGGCGCCTGGCTGTACGCCGACGGCGGCAAGGGTCCGCATCCGATCCTGCATATCGTCGCCGGCCGGAAGATGATGCCCGGCGTGATCGATCATGTCGCGTTCGGCGGCCGCGGCCTCGCCGCGGCAGTGGCGAAGCTGAAGGCCAGGGGCATCGCCTACGAACTGCGCCGGCTGCCCGCCTACGGCACCTGGCAGCTGTTTTTCCACGATCCCAACGGCGCCAAGGTCGAGATCGATTTCGACGCGGCGGAGCCTGCACCCGCTTGAACATTGTTCAACGCATCGCCGGGATCGCGATCGGCCTGGTCCTGTTCGTCCTGGCGTTCGTCTTCGCCTCCGTGATTTTCGCCGTGGCCGCGACGCTCGCCCTGCTCGTGTGGGGCTGGCTGATGTGGCGCACGCGCGGCGTGCGGCGCGCGGCGCGCAAGGCCGAAGGGACGGTGATCGAGGGCGAATACCGCGTCGAGCGCGAGACGCGGCGCATCGACGACGACGTGCGCTAGGCGTGCGCGCCGCCTTCCGCGGCGTGGCGCCGCTCGAGAAGCTGCGCAGCCACCACGGCCGCCAGCAGCACGAGTCCCGCGATGTCCGTATACAGGCCCGGCTTGATCAGGCAGAGCGCCGCGAAAACCAGCGCGGCGCGCTGCCACATGGAAGCGAAACCGACCAGCCAGCCGAAGAGGCCCCCGGCGAGGGCCACCACGCCGATCGAGGCGCTGGTCACGGACCAGGCCACGAACAGCCAGTCCGCGCTCCAGTCCTCCACGATGAGCAGCAGCCTCGGCTCGTAGATGAACATGAACGGCACGATGTAGGCCGGCGCCGCGGCGCGCATGGCGGCGAAGCCCGACTCCCACATGTTCGCCTTGGCGAGGCCCGCGGCGGCGAAGATCGCCAGCGCCACCGGCGGCGTGATCGCCGACAGGATGGCGAAGTAGAACGCGAACATGTGCGCCGCCGGCGTCATCGCGCCCTTGCATGCGGCGGTGATCGGCTCGGGACAGCCCGAAACGGCGAGCTTGATCACCGCGGGGATCAGCAGCGCCACCATCATGATGTAGGCGGGCGTGGTCGGCATGCCCATGCCGAGAATGATGCCGGCCATCGCCGTGAGGATCAGCGCCAGGACGAGCTGGTCCTGCGCCAGCGCCACCACGACCTGCGTGAACACGATACCCAGCCCCGTGATGGTGACGCAGCCGATGACGATGCCGGCGCAGGCGCAGGCCATGGCCACGGCGAGCGTGTTCCTCGCACCTTCTTCCAGCGCGTCGGGGACTGATCGCCACGAGATGCCCGCGCGCGTCGCCTTGCGCAGCAGCGCGAGCGGCAGGCAGGAGAGCGCGCCCCACAGCGCGCACAGCGGCGCCGAATAGCCGGACATCAGCCCGAAGAGCACGATGAGGATCGGCACGAACAGGTGTCCCCGCTCGAGCATCACCCCGCGGAACCGCGGCAGCTCGGCGACCGGCACTCCGGAGAGCTTGTAGCGCTTGGCCTCGAAATGCACCGCGAAGAACACCGCAAGGTAGTAGAGCAATGCCGGCACCAGGGCCCACAGCGCCACCTTCGCGTAGGGCACGGCGAGAAATTCCGCCATGACGAAGGCGGCCGCGCCCATGATCGGCGGCATGAGTTGCCCACCGGTGGAGGCGACGGCCTCGACCGCGGCCGCGAACGGCGGGCGAAAGCCCGTGCGCTTCATGAGCGGGATGGTGATCGGCCCGTCCACCATGACGTTGGCGACCGCGCTGCCCGAGACCGTGCCGAACAGGCTCGAGCTCACCACCGCCACCTTGCCGGGCCCGCCCGCGTAGCGGCCGGTGATGGAGAGCGCGAAGTCCATGAACAGCTGCCCGGTGCCGCTCTTCTCCATGAAGGCGCCGAACAGCACGAACAGCATCACGTAGGAGGCCGAGACGCCGAGCGTGGAGCCGAAGATGCCCTCGAGCGAGAGATACACCTGCTCCGCCAGGTTCTGCATGGACACGTTGGTGAAGCCGATCGCGTAGGC
>CAZAEG010000174.1:0-4207 GCA_964484035.1 uncultured Enterobacteriaceae bacterium
ATGACGTTGCCCGGCAGCGCGCCGATGTACGTCCGGCGGTGGCCTCTTATCTCCGCCTCGTCGTGCAGCCCGCCCAGCGCCACGCGCTGGAACTTGCGCCCCGTCGCCTTGGCGATCGACTGGCCGAGCGAGGTCTTGCCCACCCCCGGCGGCCCGACGAAGCACAGGATCGGGCTCTTGCCCTCGGGGTTGAGTTTCCTCACCGCCAGGTACTCGAGGATGCGGCGCTTCACCTTGTCCAGGCCGTAGTGGTCCTCGTCGAGCACTTTGCGGGCCTCGGCGATGTCCATCGCCTTCTGCGGATCCATCTTCCACGGCAGCTCGGCCATCAGCTCGAGCCAGGTGCGCAGCATCGACGCCTCGCCCGAGCTCTCGCCCATGCGCGCGAGGCGCTTGAACTCCTTCTGCGCGGCCTTCAGCGTGTCCTCGGGCATGCCCGCGTCCTCGAGCGCCTTCTTCAGCCCGTCGAGTTCCGCGGCCGTGTCCTCGCCCTCGCCCAGCTCCTTCTGGATCTGGCGCATCTGCTCGCGCAGCACGTGCTCGCGCTGGCGCTCGTCGAACTCCTTCTTCGTCTTGTCGCCGATCTCCTTGGACAGGCGCAGCACGCCCACGCGCGCGCCCAGGTGCTCGAGCACCTTGTCCAGGCGCTTGCTGAGGTCGAAGGCTTCGAGGATCTGCTGCTTTTCCTCGCTCGGTACGTCGAGCAGGTTCGCCACCATGTCGGCGAGCTGGCCGGGCGATTCGATGCCCTGCACGGCAGAGGCGAGCTCGTCGGGCACGTGCGGCAGCAGCTTGATGGCCTCGGCCGACTGCGTCTTCAGTTGCAGGAAGCGCGCCTCGACCGCCTCGCCGCCCTCGGTCGCCTCGGGCACCCACACCACCCGCGCGACGAGGAACGGCCAGCCTTCGAGGAACTCGGCGATGCGAAAGCGCGTCTCGCCCTGCACCGCGAGGTGGTGCGCGCCTTCGCTGGAAGGCATGTAGCGCACGATGATGCCCGCCGTGCCAACCCAGTAGAGGTCGTCCGGGGCAATGGTGTCGGTCTTGGGATCGCGCTGCAGGACGAAGCCCACCCTGCGCGACTGGCGCACGGCCTCGTTGGCCGCGGCGATCGAGGAGCTGCGGCCCACCGCCACGGGCGAAATCACGCCCGGGAACAGCACGGCGTTCCTCATCGGGATGAGGATCAGGGCGTCTTCGGGGATCGGGCGAACCGCGAGCGACGTAGAGCGGCTGCGCCGGCCGGGCTTGGCGCTCTCGCCGGTTTCGCCGCTTTCCAGGGCTACCTTCTTCCTGCGCCGGAATTCCATGCCCCTCACATGTGGGCGAAACCCGGGGAATCAAGTCGCCGAAAATCCCAAGTACGCCAAGGGCTTGGCGCGCCGCCGCTAGCGGGCGAGCAGGTGCGGCAGCCAGAGCGTGAGCGCGGGGAAGGCGACGATCAACGCAATGCGGGCAAGCTCGGCGAAGAAGAACGGCATCACGCCCAGGAAGGTGCGGCTCATCGGCACGTCGCGCGCGAGCGAATTGATCACGAACACGTTCATCCCTACCGGCGGCGTGATCAGGCCCAGTTCCACCACGATCAGCGCCAGGATGCCGAACCAGATCTTGAGATCTTCCACGCCCATGCCGAAATCCAGACCCGAGACCACCGGCCAGAAGAACGGGATTGCCAGCAGGATCATCGACAGGCTGTCCATCAGGCAGCCGAGAACGATCAGCGACACGAGCAGCAGCACCAGTACTTCGAGCGGCGCCAGTCCCGAGGTGGCCATCATCTCGGCGGCCGACTGCGGCACGCCGCCGCGCGCCATGAAGATGTTGAGCAGCTGGGCGCCGAGCAGGATGAGATAGATCATGCCGGAGGTCTTCGCCGTGTCGAGCAGCGCGTCCTTCATCCCGCCCGGGCCCACGGCACGGCGCGCAATGGCGAGCACGGTCACCAGGAAGACGCCGACCGCGGCGGCCGGGGTTGGATTGAACAGCCCGAAGTAGATGCCGCCGATCACCACGCCGAAGATCGCCAGCACCGGCCCGACGCCCACGGTGGCGGCAATGAACTCCTCGCGCGAGACGCGGTCGCCCGGGGGTCCGGCGTTGGGCCGTACGCGTACGTAGATCGCGATCGTGACCAGGAACATCACCACGGCGATCAGGCCGGGGATGAAGGCCGCGCTGAACATGTCGATGATGCTCGCCTCGACGACGACGGCGTAGACAACGAGCACCACCGACGGCGGGATCAGTATGCCGAGCACGCCGCCGGCGGCGAGTGTGCCCGTGGCAAGCTCGGGGCTGTAGCGGTAGCGGCGCAATTCCGGCAGCGCCACCTGCCCCATGGTCGAAGCGGTCGCGAGCGACGACCCGCAGACTGCGCCAAAGCCCGCACAGGCGGCGATCGCCGACATCGCCACCCCGCCGCGCAGCCATCCCAGCCAGGCGTTCGCGGCACGGAACAGGTCGCGCGACAATCCTGCGCGGGACGCGATGTTTCCCATCAGCACGAACATGGGGAGCACCGACAGGTCGTAGATGGAGAACTGCGAGTACACCAGGGTCTTGAGCTGCGACAGCAGGATCGCCGGCCCGCTCAGCACCGCGATGCCGGTCGCGCCGACGAGCAGCATCGCGTGCGCGATCGGCACGCGGATCGCGATCAGCGCGATCAACGCGCCAAGCCCGGTCAGGCCGGTGACGAGATGCGAGTCCAACGCAATCTGCCGGTCAGCCGCGCAGCAGCTCGCGCCAGCAGCCCGTCAGCACGATCAGGCAGGCGACGATGAGGAACACCAGCGACGCGAGCGCGGGCACATAGGCCCACCAGATGGGGATCTTGAGGATCGCCGTGGTCTCGACGTACTGGCGGTAGTCGAGCAGCCCCGCCCAGGTACGCCAGGCGAGAAGCACGGCGACGGCGAGCGACAACAGCGCGCCGAACAAGCGGAAACCGGCGACGGCGCGCGGCCCGGCGCCCGCCGTAAACAGATCCGCAGTGACATTGGCGTTGGTCTGCTGGCAGTACGGCAGGAAAGCGAAGACGGCGACGGCGACGAGGACCTCGGTCAGCTCGAAGTCGCCGGGCATGGGCTTGCCGAGGAGCCAGCCGCTCGCCGCGCTCCAGGTGGTCATCACGGCGACGCCGAGCAATACGATGCCGCCCAGCAGCGCCCACGCCTCGATCACGCGGCCGGCGAGGCCGGAAGGCCCCGCTGGCGCTTGCACGGGCCCTTCGGCCATGCGGTTATTTGGAATACTTGGCGATCAGCGCGCGCGCCTGGTCGACCAGCGCCCTGCCGTCGATGCCTTTGCTTTTCACCTCGTCGATCCAGCGCTGCACCACGGGCTCGAGCTTCTCCTTGAACAGCGCAAGCTCGGCCTCGGTCAGCTGGATATGCTTGTTGCCCGCTTTCTTGGCGAGCGCGATACCGCCGTTCTCGCTGTCGGTCCAGACCTTGCCGACCGCGCGCCACCGGGCTTCACCATTGTTCGCGTCGAACGCCTTCTGCACGTCGGGCGCGAGCTTCGCCCAAGTGTTCTTGTTCATCGAAACCTGGAACGTGGTCGTGCCGAAGCGCACCCGATTCGGGCCCTCGACCTGCACCTTGGTCACGTCCTGGAGCTTGAGCGGCGGGATGATCTCCCAGGGAATCAGCGCGCCGTCGACCACTTTTTTCGCCAGCGCCTGCGGCAGCGCCGGAACCGGCATCGCGGCCGGCGCGGCGCCCAGCGCCTCGATGATCCAGGCGCCGGTGCGCGTCGGAATGCGCATCTTCAGTCCTTTCAGGTCGTCGGGCGTGCGCACCTCCTTCTCCGCCATCTGGATGCCCTGCCCGGCGTGCACGTGAAGGAACATGACCTTCACGTCCTTGAAGTCTTCCGCGATGGCGCCGTTGTTGAACATGTCGCGCATCGCCAGGTTGGTCGCCACCGCGTTGTTGGTGTGGATGAAGGGCAACTCGAAGACCTCGGAGCGCGGGAACAGGTTCGGCGTATAGCCGTTCACCGTCCATACGATGTCGACGACGCCGTCGCGCACCTGGTTGATGAGCTCGGGCGGCTTGCCGCCGAGCGCCATGGCGGGGTAGAGCTCGATCTTGATCTTGCCGCCTGCGGCCTTTTCGATATCGTGCGCCCAGGGCGCGAGCATCTGGGTGTGCGCGGGCGCCTTGGGCGGCAGCAGGTGATGCAGCTTGAGCGTGGTCTG
>CAZAEG010000175.1:0-3356 GCA_964484035.1 uncultured Enterobacteriaceae bacterium
CGCTCCGCAAGGCCGTCTTCCCGGTCGCCGGATTCGGCAGCCGCTTCCTCCCCGCCACCAAGGCGAGCCCCAAGGAGATGCTGCCGATCGTCGACAAGCCGCTCATCCAGTACGCGGTGGAGGAGGCGGCGGCGGCCGGCATCACCGACATGATCTTCATCACCGGCCGCCACAAGCGCGCCATCGAGGATCACTTCGACACGGCCTACGAGATCGAATCGGACCTGCAGGCGAAGGGCAAGCGCGCGCTGCTGGAAGTGGTGCAGGGCGTGCTGCCACCGGGATGCCGCTGCATCTATACGCGCCAGCCGGAGCCGCTCGGCCTCGGCCATGCGGTGCTGTGCGCGCAGCCGGTCGTCGGCAACGAGCCGTTTGCCGTCCTGCTCGCCGACGACCTGATCGATGCCCGGCCCTCGGTGACCGCGCAGATGGCCCGTCATTTCGCCGCCGAGGGCTGCTCGATCCTCGGCGTGATGGAGGTGCCGCGCGAGCAGACCTCCAGCTACGGCATCGTTAGCACGGAGCGCCCCGGCGCCGAGCTGAGCCCGATCCGCGCCATGGTGGAGAAGCCGAAGCCCGACAGCGCGCCCTCGACGCTCGCCGTCGTCGGCCGCTACGTGCTGACGCCGCGCATCTTCGACAAGCTGGCGGCGCTGCAGCCCGGCAGCGGCGGCGAGATCCAGCTCACCGACGGCATTGCGGCGCTGCTGCACGAAGAGCGCGTGATGGCGTACCGCTTCGCCGGCCGCCGTTTCGATTGCGGCTCGAAGCTGGGCTACCTGCAGGCCACCGTCGAGCTCGGGCTCAAGCACGGGGAAGTCGGCGCGGGCTTCGCGCGCTACCTTGCGGAGCGTCCCCGTGCCTGATCCGCGCGATGCCTGGCGCTTCCTCGAGAATTCCGATCTCGTGTGCCGCGAGCAGGAGATCGAGTCGGCGATTGCCCGGCTGGCCGCGGAGATCGATGCGCGCCTGCGCGACGCCTATCCCATGGTGCTCGTGGTGATGGGAGGGGCGGTGGTGTTCGCCGGGAAGCTGCTGCCGCGCCTGCGGTTTCCGCTGGATATGGACTACGTTCATGCGACGCGCTACGGGGCGGCGACGAGCGGCGGCGGCATCGCCTGGCGCGTCAGCCCCCCGGAGGGCGTGCGCGGCCGCACCGTGCTCCTGCTCGACGACATCCTCGACCACGGGCAGACCCTGCGCGCGATCCGCGATCAGCTGCTCGCGCTGGGTGCCCGGCAGGTGCTGAGCGCGGTGCTGGTGGAGAAGTCGCGCGCCGCGCCCAAGCCGGTCAGCGCCGAGTTCGTCGGCGTGCGCATTCCCGACCGCTTCGTCTTCGGCTGCGGCATGGACGCGAAGGGCTTCTGGCGCAACCTGCCCGAGATCCGCGCCATGAGGGGCGCATGACGCTGGCGGTCATCGGCGGCAGCGGCCTGTCCAAGCTCGCCAGCCTGGAAATCACGCAGCGCAAGGTGGTGCGCACGCCCTACGGCGAGCCCTCGGGAGCGCTGACCGTCGGCGCGATCCGCGGCCACGGCATGGTGTTCCTGGCGCGCCACGGCTACGGGCACACGATCGCGCCGCACGAAGTGAACTATCGCGCCAACCTGTGGGCGCTCAAGGAGGAGAACGTTTCCGGCGTCGTTTCCGTCGCCTCCGTCGGGGGCATCCGGCGCGACGTGGCACCGGGAACCCTGCTGGTCCCCGACCAGATCATCGACTACACCTGGGGCCGGCGCTCGACGTTCTTCGAGGGCGCCGGCGCGCCCGTCACGCACATCGATTTCACCGAGCCGTACACGCCGTCGTTGCGCCGGCGCATCCTGGCCGCGGCACGCGACTGCGGCGAAAGCGTGCTCGACGGCGGCACCTATGCCGCCACGCAGGGGCCGCGGCTGGAAAGCGCGGCCGAGATCGACCGCCTCGAGCGCGACGGCGCCGACGTCGTCGGCATGACCGGCATGCCGGAAGCGGCCCTCGCGCGCGAGCTGGGCCTGGAATACGCCGCCATCGCGGTGAGCGCGAACTACGCCGCCGGCCGCGGCGAGAGCGAGCACGCCGTGCCGATGGAGCGCATCGAGGCGGTGCTCGGCGAGGCCATGGGGCGCGTGCGCCGCATCATCGAGCGGCTGGTGGGCGCATGATCCGGGAAGTGCTGCGCATGGGCGATCCGCGCCTGCTGGAGAAGGCGCAGCCGGTGGCCGCGTTCGGCACGCCGGAGCTCGCGGCGCTGCTCGCGGACATGCGCGACACCATGGCGCACCACAACGGCGCGGGCCTGGCGGCGCCGCAGATCGGGGTGGCCTTGCGCGTGGTGATCTTCGGCGTGCACGCCAATCCGCGCTACCCGCAGGCGGAAGAGGTGCCCGACACCGTGCTCATCAACCCGGTCATCGAGCCGCTCGCCGCCGACCAGGAGGAGGCCTGGGAAGGCTGCCTGTCGGTGCCCGGCATGCGCGGCATGGTGCCGCGCTACCGGCACCTGCGCTATTCCGGCCTGGACGAGAACGGCGTGCGCTTCGAGCGCGCGGTGGAAGGGTTCCACGCGCGCGTCGTGCAGCACGAATGCGACCACCTGGACGGCGTGCTCTACCCGATGCGCATCCGCGACTTGCGCAAGTTCGGCTTCAACGCGGCGCTGTTTCCGGGCGAGGACCTGCCGGCGGAGGAGTGACGCCCTGCAGTTCGCGCAGCAGCTGCTGCTCGAGCTGCAGCACCTGCCGGGACTGCTGCAGCGCCTGGCCGGAGACCAGGAACACGTCCTCGGCGCGGTCGCCGAGCGTGTTGATCTTGGCCGACTGCACGCTCACGCCATGCTGCGCGAGCGTGCGCGCCACCGCGTAGAGCAGGCCCGGGCGGTCGCTGGCGACGATCGACAGCACCTGGTAGGCGCCGCGCTCGTCGGGCCGCAGGTCGACCGCCGGCGACACCGGAAAGTGCCGCGCGCGCCGCGACAGGCGCCCGCCGCGCGGCGGCGGCAGCGGCGCCTGCGAATCGACCTCCTCGGCGAGCTCCTTCTCGATCTGCAGCAGCATGTCGCGGTAGTGCGCGCCGGGACCCTGGCCCATGACGAGGAACGTGTCCAGCGCGTAGCCGTGGCGCGTGGTGTGGATCTTGGCCTCGGCGATGTTGAAGCCGGCGCGCTCGAAGTAGCCGCAGATGCGGGCGAACAGGGACTCGCGGTCGGGACAATAGATCATCACCTGCACTCCCTCGCCGATCGGCGCCAGCCGCGCCTTGACCACCGGCGCCCGCGCCTCCACGCGGTAGTGCAGGTTGCGCGTCTGCCAGGCGATCTCCTGCGCGTCGTGGCGCAGGAAGTAGGGCGTGTCGAGCTGCGCCCAGAAGCGCTCCTT
>CAZAEG010000176.1:0-4837 GCA_964484035.1 uncultured Enterobacteriaceae bacterium
CTGTGGTGCGGCTACGCCTGCCCGCAGACCGTGTACACCGAGATCTTCCTCTGGGTGGAGGAGAGAATCGAGGGCGACCGCATGGCGCGCATGAAGCTCGACGCCGCGCCGCTCACGGCGAGGAAGTTCGCCCTGAAGGCCGCCAAGCACGGCGTGTGGATCGCGATCGCGTTGTGGACCGGGTTCACCTTCGTCGGCTACTTCTCGCCGATCCGCGAGCTGTGGGACGCGGTGCCCGCCTTCGCCACCGGCCCCTGGGAAACTTTCTGGGTGCTGTTCTACGGCTTCGCCACCTACGGCAACGCCGGCTGGATGCGCGAGCAGGTGTGCAAGCACATGTGCCCCTACGCGCGCTTCCAGAGCGCGATGTTCGACAAGGACACGCTGATCATCACCTACGATCGCGAGCGCGGCGAGCCGCGCGGCAAGGGACCCGGCAAGGGCCACTGCGTCGACTGCAGCATCTGCGTGCAGGTGTGCCCTACGGGCATCGACATCAGGGACGGCCTGCAGTACGAGTGCATCGGCTGCGCCGCGTGCATCGACGGCTGCGACAAGGTGATGGAGAAGGTGGGCTACCCCAAGGGCCTGATCCGCTACGACACGCAGTACGCCATGGAGCGGAAGCTGACGCGCGCGCAGATGCTCAGGCGCGCGTTCCGCCCGCGCGTGCTCCTCTACAGCGCGATCCTGTGGGCCGTCATCATTGCGGCGGGCGTCGCCCTGTGGAACCGCGTGCCGCTCAAGGTGGACGTGATACGGGATCGCGCGGCGCTCTCGCGCGAGGTCGAGGGCGGCATGATCGAGAACGTGTACCGCCTGCAGATCATGAACACGAGCGAGTCGGCGCGCGCCTACCGGCTGTCGGTGTCGGGCATCCCGGGCATCCGCATTCCCGGCGATGCGGTGATCGAGGTGGACGGCGCCGCGAGCCGCATGGTGCCGGTGAAGGTGCGCATCGCCCCGGGCGCGGCCGCCGCGGGCACCCACCGCATCGACTTCGCCATCGAGTCCGCGGACGACGCGAGCGTCGCCGTGCGCGAGAAATCCGTCTTCATCGTGAGGTGAGGCCATGAATCCCTGGTATCGAGAACCCTGGCCCTGGATCGTGATGGCGCCTCCCGCCGCGGCGGTGCTCGCCGGCATCGCCACGATCTGGATCGCCGTGGCGAGCGCCGACGGCCTGGTCGCCGAGGACTACTACAGGCAGGGCCTCGCGCTCAACAAGGTGATCGCGCGCGAGGAGCTCGCGCGCAAGCTCGGCATCACGGCGCGCATGCAGGTGAGCGCGGGCCGCATCGAGGTGCGCCTCGAGGGCGCGCGGCCCGAGGCGCTGTTCGTGCACCTCGCCCACCGCACGCGCGCCGGCTTCGACCAGCGGCTGCGCCTGGCGCGCGTGGACGGGCACTACATGGCCGAGATGGCGCCGCTCGCGCCCGGCGGCTGGCGCGCGTTCATCGAGGACCCCCAGGGCCGCTGGCGCATCGCCAAGGAGGCGCCATGAAGCGCGCGATCTGGATCCTGTGGCCGTCGTTCATCGTCGGCGGCATCGGCGAGGTGCTGTTCTTCACGGTGTTCGACCCGCAGGAGCTCTACGTCTTCGGCGAGCCGAGTACGCTCAGCCGCATGGGGGTGTACACGATCGGCTTCTTCCTGTGCTGGGCGTTTGCCGCCGCCTCCAGCGCCTTCACCTGTTTCCTGCAGCGCGGCGCGAAGGAGATCAATCGATGAAACGGCTCTTCCTTACGCTGGCGTTCGTCAGCCTGCCGGCGGCGGCGCAGGATGCCGAGCGCGGCAAGCTGGTCTACGAGACGCAGTGCGGCGGCTGCCACTATGAGCGCGTGCACCAGCGCGACCGCAGCCGCGCCAGTGTGGCGACGCTCGCCGACCTGCGCGACGAGGTGGTGCTGCGCGCCGGCCAGACCGGCCGGCCGTTCACGCTCGAGGACCTCGAGGACGTCGCCGAGTACCTGAATCGCTCGTACTATGGGTTGACGCGCTAGCGCCGGCGGCGCTACAGCCAGATCATCAACCCCGTCTCGAACGGGTGCGCGAGCAGCTCGTGGGCCGGATAGGCGCGCAGCCGGTATTCGATGCGCCCGCTCAGATCGGGCGCGAATTCGAGCGCGTACAGGTGCTCGCCGCTTTCGGGCAGCGCGCGCTCGGGCGCAAGGCGATAGCGCGCCGCCGGCGCCTCCGCGCCCGGGCGCTGCAGCAGCAGCTCCACTGCCACGTCCTCGGGCGCGAGACCGTTCAGCTTCGCCGCCACCGCGATTCTCACGCGCTCGCCGTGCTCGATGCGCGCGGGCGGATCGCCCGCAACGCGCAGCGCGATCCCGGCCCAGGCCGCGCGCACCTTGGCGCTCCACTGGGCTAGCGCGCGCGCGCCGGCATGGCCGTCGGCGGCGAGCCGCGCGCCGCGCGCTGCCGCCGGCGCATACAGCCGCTCGATGTATTCCTCGAGCATGCGCATCGAGTTGAAGCGCGGCGCGACGCTCGCCATCGACTCCTTGGCCATCGCCACCCAGCCGGGCGAGAAGCCGGCGTCGTTGCGCGCGTAGTACAGCGGCACGACGTGGTCCTGCAGCAGCTCGTAGAGCGTACGCGCGTCCTCGGCGTCGCGGCGCGCCACATCGAGCGCGCGCGCGGCGGGCTTGATCGCCCAGCCGTTCCTGCCGTCGTAGCCTTCCGCCCACCAGCCGTCGGTCACCGACAGGTTGACGACGCCGTTCATCGCCGCCTTCATGCCGGAAGTGCCGCAGGCTTCCAGGGGATAGAGCGGGTTGTTCAGCCACACGTCGACGCCCGCCACCAGGCGCCGCGCCAGGCGCAGGTCGTAGCCCTCCACGAGCAGGACCCGCGACTCGAACTCGGGCAGGCGCGAGACCTCCACGATGCGCCGCATCAGCGCCTGGCCCGGCTCGTCCGCCGGGTGCGCCTTGCCGGCGAACAGGAACACCACCGATCGGCCGGCGCGGCAGGCGATCTGGCGCAGCCAGTCGAGGTCGTGGAACAGGAGCGTCGCGCGCTTGTAGGTGGCGAAGCGCCGGCCGAAGCCGATGGTGAGCACGTCCGGCTGCGCGGGATCGGCGAGCCGCAGCATGCGCTCGAGGTGCGTTTCCGAGCCCTGGTTGCGCGCGTGCTGGCGCGCCAGGCGAAAGCGCACGATGTGCAGCATCTGCGCCTTGAGCGCCTGGTGCAGGCGCCAGAAATCCGCGTCCGGGATCGCGCGCACCGCGTTCCAGCACTCGGCCTCGTAGAGCCGCGTGTTCCAGTCCGCGCCCAGGCAGCGTGTGAACACGTCGTGCCAGGCATCGGACAGGTAGGTGGGCAGGTGCACGCCGTTGGTCACCGAGTCGAGCGGATTCTCCTCGGGCTCGACCTGCGGCCATAACCCCGCGAGCATTTGCTGCGAGACGCCGGCGTGGATGCGCGACACGCCATTGCGGCCGCGCGAGGTGCGCACGGCCAGCGCGGTCATGTTGAAGTCGTGGTTGCTGTCGACGTGCCCCAAGGCGAGCACCTCGTCGAGATGCGGCGCGAGCTCGGGAAAGGCGCTCTTCGCGTACTCGCGCACCACCTCCTCGGGAAACGCGTCGTGCCCGGCGGCGACCGCGGTGTGCGTGGTGAACACGGCGTTCGCCGCCACCGCCTCGAGCGCGGCGTCGAACGGCAGGCCTGCGGCCACCAGGCGGCGCATGCGCTCGAGCGCGAGGAAAGCCGGGTGGCCCTCGTTCATGTGCCAGCAGGTCGGCTCGAGGCCGAGCGCCTCGAGCGCACGCGCCCCGCCCACGCCGAGCAGGATCTCCTGCTCGAGGCGCACGCCGCGCTTGCCCTCATACAGGCGGTGGGCGATGTCGCGATGCGCCTCGCGGTTCTCCTCCAGGTCGGTGTCGAGCAGATAGAGGGAGACGTGGCCTACCCGCGCGCGCCACACGCGTGAGTGGAGAGTTCCGTCCGGGAGCTCCACCGTCACGCGCACCTCGGCGCCGTCGGCGCGCCGCGCCGGCTCCACCGGCAGCAGCTCGAAGTCGTTGTCGACATAGCGCGCCAGTTGCCGGCCGTCGGCGTCGATCGCCTGCTCGAAGTAGCCCTGCCGGTAGAGTAGGCCCACGCCGACGAACGGCAGGCCGAGGTCGCTCGCCGTCTTGCAGTGATCGCCCGCGAGGATGCCGAGGCCCCCCGAGTAGATCGGCAGACTCTCGTGCAGCCCGAACTCGGCGCAGAAGTACGCCACCAGGCCGCCCGCGAAGTGCGCGTCGGGCGCGCGGGGTGCGTGATACGCGTCGTAGGCCGCGAGCGCCGCGTCGTACGCGGCGACGAAGCCCGCGTCGCGCGCCACCTCCTCGAGGCGCCGCTGCGCGACGTTGTGCAGCAGCGTCTTCGGGCTGTGGTTGATCTCGGTCCACAGCGCCGGGTCGAGCTGCGCGAACAGCGTGCGCGTGGCGCGGTGCCAGCTGTACCAGAGATTGCCGGCGAGCTCCGCGAGGCGCGCGATGCGCTCGGGCAGCCGCGGCCGGACGTCGAGTCGGTAGGTCGTTCCGCGCATGGGGGCTGAGGGCGAGGAGCCCGAGTCTAGCGCGTCCGGCCCCGCCTAGCCCCGGCCGGAGGCGAGCGCAGCGAGCGATTTCGGGTCGGCGAGCGTGATGCGCTCGCGCTCGAGCTTCACCCAGCCGCGCGTCTCGAAGGACCTCAGCAGCCGGCTCACGATTTCGCGTACGCTGCCCAGCTCGTCGGCCAGCTTCTGGTGCGTGGATTCAATCACCGGTCCGCGATGGATCAGCATCTGCGCCAGGCGCTCGTCGAGCCGCCGGAACGCGACTTCCTCCACCAGCTG
>CAZAEG010000177.1:0-3114 GCA_964484035.1 uncultured Enterobacteriaceae bacterium
AGTGCGGGAAGCGCGCGAAGTCGGCCGGCTCGTGGAGCGCATGACGCCGCAACTGCTCGACACCGTGCTCGAGATCGACGGCCGCGAGCTGCGCGTGGCGATGAAGGCGGGCGCCGCCCTGTTCCCGGAGGACGGCGGCGATGCGGACACGCTGATCGGCAACGCCGAAGCCGCGCTGCGCATGGCCAAGAGCACCGGGCAGCGCTTCCTGTTCTACACGCCGCACATCAACGCGCGCGTGGCCGAGCGGCTCGACCTCGAGGCGAAGCTGCGCCGCGCCGTGGAGCGCGAGGAGTTCAGGCTGCATTTTCAGCCCATCGTCGATCTGCCGAACCGGCGCATCACCGGCGTCGAAGCGCTGCTGCGCTGGCATACCGCCGACGCAGACGCGCGCGCGGTGTCGCCGGCGCAGTTCGTGCCGGTGCTCGAGGAAACCGGGCTCATCGGCCCGGTCGGCCTGTGGGTGATGCGCGAGGCCGTCAAGGCGCACCGCGCCCTGGCGCAGGGCGGGCGCGCCGCGCCGCGCGTCGCGGTGAACGTGTCGGCGATCCAGCTGCGCGCCCAGGGCTTCGTCGACGACGTGCGCGGCGTGCTCGAGGGCGCCGGCGAGGCCGCCGGGCTCGACCTGGAGATCACCGAGAGCCTGCTGATGGTGGACATCGAGGACAGCCTGCGCAAGCTGCGCGCGGTGCGCGAGCTCGGCGTGCACATCGCGCTCGACGATTTCGGCACCGGCTACTCCTCGCTCGCCTACCTGAGCCGCCTGCCGATCGACACCGTGAAGATCGACCGCGGTTTCGTCCGTCACATGGTGGACAAGGCCGAGGACACCAGCATCGTCTCGGCGATCCTGTCGCTCGCCCACGCGCTCGAGCTGAAGGCGGTCGCCGAGGGCGTGGAAACGGAGGAGCAGGCGGAGCTGCTGCGGCACCTGCTGTGCGACGAGATGCAGGGCTACCTCTTCAGCCCGGCGGTGCCGATGGACGAGCTGGAGACGCTGCTGCGCGCCGGGGGTTGATCCAGCGCAAGCCCGGGCGCGGGCTGCCTCTATAATGCCCGCATTGCGCCACCGATGACCCTCTTCGCCCTCGGCCTCAGCCACAGCACCGCGCCGCTGCCGGTGCGCGAGCGCGTGGTGTTCCACGTCGAGAAGCTGTTCGACGCGCTCGGCGAGCTGACGCGCGGACAGCGCGTGGCCGAAGCCGCCATCCTCTCGACCTGCAACCGCACCGAGCTCTACCTCTCCGCCGGCGAGCCGCAGACCGCCGCCGAGTGGCTGGCGCAGTACCACCGCCTGCAGCCCGAGGAGCTGCGGCCCTACCTCTATACCCTGCCGCAAGAGGAGGCCGTGCGCCATACCTTCCGCGTCGCCGCGGGCCTGGATTCGATGGTGCTCGGCGAGCCGCAGATCCTCGGCCAGATGAAGGAGGCGGTGCGCGCCGCGCAGGCCGCGGGCACCCTCGGCACCGTCCTGCACAAGCTGTTCCAGCGCACTTTCGCCGTGGCGAAGGAGGTGCGCAGCACCACGCACGTCGGCGCCAGCAGCGTGTCGATGGCGGCCGCCGCGGTGAAGCTCGCGGCGCGCATCTTCCCCAGCCTGCGGGAGCAGAAGGTGCTGTTCATCGGCGCGGGCGAGATGATCGAGCTGTGCGCCACGCACTTCGCGGCGCAGGCGCCGGCGCGCATCGCGGTCGCCAACCGCACCCTGGAGCGCGCGCAGGCGCTCGCGCACCGCTTCGCCGGGCACGCGCTCGAGCTGCGCAGCCTCGCCGCGCACCTGCAGGACTACGACATCATCGTCTCCTGCACGGCGTCCTCGCTGCCGATCCTCGGCAAGGGCCTGGTGGAGCGGGCGCTGCGCGCGCGCCGGCACCGCCCCATGTTCATGGTGGATCTCGCCGTGCCGCGCGACGTCGAAGCCGAGGTGGCGGAGCTCGACGACGTGTTCCTGTACACGGTGGACGACCTGCACGCCATCGTCCAGGGCAATCTCGACGCGCGCCGCTCGGCGCTCGAGCAGGCCGAGGCCATCATCGAAACGCAGGTCGGGCAGTTCATGCACTGGATGGCGGCGCGTACCTCGGTGCCGCTGATCCGCAGGCTGCGCGAGCAGGGCGAGGCTGCGCGCCGCCACGAGCTCGAGCGCGCGCTGCGGCACCTGCAGCGCGGCGACGACCCGAAGACGGTGCTCGAAACGCTGTCCCGGGGCCTCACCAACAAGCTGCTGCACGCGCCGACGCAGGCGCTGAACGAGTCCGCCGGCGACGAGCGCCAGGCGCTCGCGGCGCTCATCGAGCGCCTGTACCGCGCGCGGTGAAGCCGACGCTGCGCGCCAGGCTCGAGCGCACGCTGCTGCGCCTCGAGGAGCTGAACGGGCTGCTCGCCGCCGAGGACGCGACGCGCGACAGGGCGCAGTTCAAGAGCCTGTCGCGCGAATACGCGGAAGCCTCCGGGCTGGCCGCGCTCTACGCGCGCTACCGCCAGGCCGAAGCCGACGCGCAGGCCGCGCAGGACATGGCGGGCGAGGCCGCCCTGAAGGGCTTCGCCGACGAGGAGCTGAAGCGCGCGCGCGCCGAGATGGAGCGCCTGGAGGCCGAGCTGCAGGAGAACCTGCTGCCCAAGGACCCCAACGACGAGCGCGCGATCTTCCTCGAGCTGCGCGCCGGCACCGGCGGCGACGAGTCGGCCCTGTTCGCCGGCGACCTGCTGCGCATGTACACGCGCTACGCCGAGCGCCAGGGCTGGCCGGTGGAGATCATCTCGGAGAGCCTGTCGGAGCTGGGCGGCTACAAGGAGGTGATCGCGCGCATCAACGGCAAGGGCGCCTACTCGCGGCTGAAATTCGAATCCGGCGGCCACCGCGTGCAGCGCGTGCCCGAGACCGAGGCGCAGGGGCGCATCCACACCTCGGCGTGCACGGTGGCGGTGCTGCCCGAGGTCGACGCCGTCGACGACGTGGTGCTCAACCCGGCGGAGCTGCGCATCGACACCTTCCGCGCCTCGGGCGCGGGCGGCCAGCACGTGAACAAGACCGATTCCGCGATCCGCGTCACGCACCTGCCCACCGGCATCGTGGTGGAGTGCCAGGATTCGCGCTCGCAGCACAAGAACCGC
>CAZAEG010000178.1:0-3290 GCA_964484035.1 uncultured Enterobacteriaceae bacterium
GGCGCTCAGCCACGCGGTGCGCCTGCCGGGGCTGCTGGCGCCGTTGCGCGAGCGCGTGGCGCAGCGCCTGCGCGAAGCGATGATCCGGGCGGCGCGAACGCTCGTGCAGCCCGCCCATGCTGCAGGGCAAAACGGGTAGAATTCGCTCTTTCAGCGAACGGTCACGGGATGCGCGCTCGGCTCGTTGCCGGCAACTGGAAGATGCACGGCAGCCTGGCAGCGAACGCAGCGCTGCTCGATGCCCTCGTCGCGGCCGGGGTCGAATGCGCGGTGTGCGTGCCCTTTGCGTACCTGGCGCAGGTGTCCGGGCGGTTGCGTGGAACGCGGATCGCCTGGGGGGCTCAGAACCTGAGCGAGCATGCGTCGGGGGCGTATACCGGCGAAGTATCCGCGGCCATGCTGGGGGAATTCGGTTGCCGCTACGTCTTGGTCGGCCACTCGGAGCGCCGGCAGTTGTACGGCGAAAGCGACGGCACGGTGGCGGCGAAGTTCGCGGCGGCGCAGGGCGCCGGCATCACGCCGATCCTGTGCGTGGGCGAAACGCTGCCCGAGCGCGAGGCGGGGCGCACGCAGGAAGTGGTGGCGCGGCAGCTCGATGCCGTGCTGGCGAAAGGCGAGCTGGGCGACGCGGTGCTGGCCTACGAGCCGGTGTGGGCGATCGGCAGCGGACGCACGGCGACGCCGCAGCAGGCGCAGGAAGTTCATGCGTTCCTGAGGCAGCGGCTGACCGCCGCGACGCGCATCCTCTACGGCGGCAGCGTCAAGGCGGACAACGCGGCGGCGATCTTCGCCATGCGCGACGTGGACGGCGGGCTGATCGGCGGCGCGTCGCTGGTGGCAAAGGATTTCATCGCCATCTGCAGGGTGGCGGAACGCAAAGGCTGAGGACATGGAACAGTGGATGACCCTGATCATAGTGGCGCACGTGCTGATCGCGCTGTCGATCATCGGCCTGGTGCTGCTGCAGCACGGCAAGGGCGCGGACATGGGCTCGGGATTCGGCGGCGGCGCCTCCTCGAGCCTGTTCGGCGCCACGGGCTCGGCGAACTTCCTGTCGCGCGCCACCGCGGCGCTGGCGACGATCTTCTTCCTCACCAGCCTTGGGCTCGCGTATCTCGCGAGCGAAAAGCCCAGGTCCGAGGCAAGTACCGTGATGGACGCGGCCAAGCCGCAGCCGCCGGCAGCCCCGGGCGGCGACGTTCCCAAGCCGCAGGCGCTGCCGCCCGCGGGCGGCGGCGCCGGCGCGCCCGCATCGGGCATACCGAAATGATTTTTATAGGATAATTCCACCTGAGGGACGCGCCCACGTGGTGAAACTGGTAGACACGCTAGCTTGAGGGGCTAGTGGCCTAAACAGCCGTAGCAGTTCGAGTCTGCTCGTGGGCACCAACTATGCTGGCTGAGTACTTTCCGATCCTGCTGTTCATCCTCGTCGGCCTGACGGTCGGCGTGGCGCCCATGGTGCTCGGCAAGCTCCTCGGCCCGAGCCGCCCCGACCCCGAAAAGCTCTCGCCGTACGAATGCGGCTTCGAGGCGTTCGAGGACGCGCGCATGAAGTTCGACGTGCGCTACTACCTGGTGGCGATCCTGTTCATCCTGTTCGACCTGGAGATCGCCTTCCTTTTTCCCTGGGCGGTGGCGCTGAACGACATCGGCCTCGCGGGGTTCCTGGCGATGATGCTGTTCCTCGCCATCCTGGTGGTCGGTTTCGTCTACGAGTGGATGAAGGGGGCTCTGGAATGGGAATAGAAGGCGTCCTGCAGCAGGGTTACGCGACCGCGCGGCTCGACGACCTGGTCAACTGGACGCGCACCGGGTCGCTGTGGCCGGTGACCTTTGGCCTGGCGTGCTGCGCCATCGAGATGATGCACGCGGGCGCGGCGCGCTACGACCTCGACCGCTTCGGCGTCGTGTTCCGCCCCAGCCCGCGCCAGTCCGACGTGATGATCATCGCCGGCACGCTGTGCAACAAGATGGCGCCCGCGCTGCGCAAGGTCTACGACCAGATGCCCGAGCCGCGCTGGGTGATTTCCATGGGCTCGTGCGCCAACGGCGGCGGCTACTACCACTATTCCTATTCGGTGGTGCGCGGGGCCGACCGCATCGTCCCGGTGGACATCTACGTGCCGGGCTGCCCGCCGACCGCCGAGGCGCTGCTCTACGGCATCATTCAATTGCAGAACAAGATCCGCCGCACCAACACCATCGCCCGATGACGCCGCGACTGCAAAGGCTGTTCGACACCCTGCAGCAGGCGGGCTTCGCGCCGTTCGCGCGGCTTGGCGAGATCACCGTCGAGGTGGCGCCTGGGGCGTACCTCGAAACCTGCCACAAGCTGCGCGATGACCCTGCGCTCGGCTTCGAGCAGCTGATCGACCTGTGCGGCGTGGACTACTCGACCTACGGCGGCGCGCGCGCGCCGCGCGGCGGTCGCTTCGCCGTGGTGCTGCACCTGCTGTCCGTCACGAACAACTGGCGCCTGCGCGTGCGCTGCATGAGCGCCGAGGACGAGATGCCGATGCTGCCCACGCTGGTGGAGGTCTGGCCGAGCGTGAACTGGTTCGAGCGCGAGGCGTTCGATCTGTTCGGCATCGTCTTCGATGGCCATCCGGACCTGCGCCGCATCCTCACCGACTACGGGTTCACCGGCCATCCGTTCCGCAAGGACTTCCCGATCTCGGGGCACGTCGAGATGCGCTACGACCCCGAGCAGCGGCGCGTGGTCTACCAGCCGGTGACGATCGAGCCGCGCGAGATCACGCCGCGGATCGTGCGCGAGTCGAAGTACGGCGAGGAATAGCGCGCATGCCCGAGATCAGGAACTACACCGTCAACTTCGGCCCACAGCATCCGGCCGCGCACGGCGTGCTGCGGCTGGTGCTCGAGATGGACGGCGAGGTGGTGCAGCGCGCCGACCCGCACATCGGCTTGCTGCACCGTGCGACCGAGAAGCTCGCCGAGTCGCGCACCTACCTGCAGTCGCTGCCTTACATGGACCGGCTCGACTACATCTCGATGATGTGCAGCGAGCACGCCTATGTGATGGCGGTCGAGAAGCTCGCCGGCATCGAGGTGCCGATCCGCGCGCAGTACATCCGGGTCATGTTCGACGAGATCACCCGCATCCTCAACCATCTGTTCGGCGTGGCCACGCTGGGGCTGGACCTCGGCGCGATGACCGTGTTCCTGTACGCCTTTCGCGAGCGCGAGGACCTGCTCGATTGCTACGAGGCGGTATCCGGCGCGCGCATGCACGCGGCCTACTACCGCCCGGGCGGCGTGTACCGCGA
>CAZAEG010000179.1:0-3249 GCA_964484035.1 uncultured Enterobacteriaceae bacterium
CTCCGCGAGCGTCTTGCCGATCACGCTGGTGGCGAGATTCGGGTCGAGCATCTGCAGCTTGGTGAAGGTGGCGAGCGCCGGCGCCGTGAAGTACAGCAGGAAGATGAAGAACAGCGACCAGGCCACCGAGTTGCGCGCCGATTTGACCGACGGCGTCGTGAAGTAGCGCATCAGGATGTGCGGCAACGAGGCCGTGCCGATCATCATGCACGCAGTCAGCGTCACGAAGCGCCAGTTGGCGACGAAGGTATCGGCAGGCTGATTGTGCTTCACCACCAGCGCCGACAGGCCGCCCTGGCCTTGCGGCGGCTTGAGGATGCCGACCTGGTGCAGCTGCTCGAGCTCGGCGATGCGGTTGATCGCGTCGCCGTACACCAGGTGCGGGATGACGCCGAAGCCCTGCTTGTTCGACATCCAGATCACCGGGATCAAGTAGGCGACGATCAGCACGATGTACTGCGCGACCTGCGTCCAAGTCACCGCCCGCATGCCTCCCAGCATCGAGCAGAGCAGGATCCCGGCCAGACCGAGCCAGACGCCGACCCCGAACGGGATCAGCAGCGCGCGCGACGCGATGGTGCCCGTGGCGTTGATCTGCGCCGTCACGTAGGTGAATGAGGCGACCACCAGCACCAGCACCGCGCACAAGCGCGCGAAGTTGCCGCCGTAGCGCGTGCCGATGAAATCCGGCACGGTGTAGCAGCCGAACTTGCGCAGGTACGGCGCCATCAGCACCGCGACCAGCACGTAGCCGCCGGTCCAGCCGACCACGTAGGCGAGATACGGGTGGCCGCCCATGTAGATGCCGCCGGCCATCGCCACGAACGACGCACCCGACATCCAGTCGGCCGCCGTCGCCATGCCGTTGAACACCGTAGGTACCTGTCGCCCCGCGACGTAGTAGGCATCGAGCTGCATCGTGCGCGACAGCCAGCCGATCAAGGCATAGATGAAGATCGTGAAGCCCACGAACATCAGTCCGATCGTGTCCTCCTTCATCCCCATCTTTTCGGCGAGCGCCATGAGGCCGACGAACACCACGAAGCCGCCCGTGTAGAAGCCGTAGATCTTGGGCAGGTTGTCGATGAACGAGCCCTGCATTCTGAATATGGACATGATGATTCCCCCTTATTCCGGCTCGGCCATGCCGCACTCGACGTCGACCTTGTGCTGCTGCCAGGAAAAGACGAACAGCTGCACGACGAAGGCGACGAGCGATCCCTGGGCGGCCATGTAGTAGCCGAGCGGGAAATCGTTGAACTTGAACGCGTTCAGGTCCGTGGCGAACCAGTGCACGAGGTAGGAGAAAATGAACCAGATGACCATGTGAATGATCATCAGCCGGCGGGTGCGCTGCCAGTGGACCTCTTGGTTGGATGCTGCCGTGGTCATTGCATGCCCTCCTCTATTGTTGTCCCCACGCCCGGTGGCCCGGGCCATGCTTTTGCAGGCCGGCCGATTCTAGCTCATGTCAAAACCGCCTGCCCGCGTCCTTTACGCCGGATAATGCGGCGGTGCAACCTGCCCCCTTCGGTCGCCTCATCGATCGGCTTCGACGCTGGTTCCGGCGCTGGCGCCGCGAAGAGCCAATCCACGACGCCGAGGCGCTGCGCCAGTTCCTGCAGACGCGCGCCAGCCACGTGGCGCAGATGACCCTGTACGGCTACCTGCGCACCCGCGCGGGCACGCGCTTTCCCGAGCTGTTCGAGAACGACGCGTTTGCAGCCTCGCTGAACATTGCCAAGTGGCACGTCTGGCTGGCTTGTCTGTCCGATCTCGCGGTGCACGCAGGGACCGTATTGCGTCGCGGCAACGTCGCTGCGGAAAACGTCGGCGGACTGATGCAGCGACTGGTCGACGAGATCCTGGCTGAGACCGGCATCCCCGGGGACGCGGGGCCCGAGTTCCCCGCCCACGCCCAGCGCGTGCGCGCAAGGCTCGCGCTTTGCGGCTGGGCCGCGCAGACCGACGACGAGGAGGCGTTCGCCGAGAGCCCGAGCGCGCTGGTTTACTGGGCGCCGATCGTCGACGACCTCAAGGCGCTCGACGAGGCGATCGTGCGCAACTCCATCCGCTACCGGTGGCACGAGGTACGGCGCGATCTGCACAAGAACCTGGACGCCGCGGCGGTGATGGCGATGCAGACTCACGACAGTCCATTCTGAATTGTTGAGACGTCCGATGCTAGCCGCGGGATATGCCCGCAACCATTAGGGGAAACCCTAGAAAATTGGCGCTGCGGCGCAGCATTCAGCCTGGGTACTGCATCATCAGCTGCACCAGCCCCGCCACCGAGTCCGCGCCCATCTTCTCCATCACCTTGGCGCGATGGAACTCCACGGTCTTCACGCTTATGCCGAGCTCGTCGGCGATCACCTTGTTCAGCTTGCCTTCGATCACGCGCTGCATCACTTCGCGCTCGCGCTCGGTGAGCGCGGCGACGCGCTCGGTGACCTGGGAGCGTTTCGCGCGCCGTTCGCGGATCTCGGCATCGCGCTCGAACGCGCGCTGGATGATCGCCAGCACGTCGCGGTAGCTGAAGGGCTTCTGGATGAAGTCCACGGCGCCGCCCTTGATCGCGCTCACCGCGGTCGGCACGTCGCCGTGGCCGCTGACGAACACGATCGGGATCTCGATGCCTTGGCGCTTCAGGTACTCCTGCAGCTCCAGCCCGCTCATGCCCGGCAGCCGCACGTCGAGCACCAGGCACGCGAGCCCGCCCGCGCGATACGACGCGATGAATTCGGCGGCGGTGGCGAAGGTCTGCACGGCGATGCCGTTCGATTCCATGAGCCAGCGCCACAGCGTGCGGATGGCTTCGTCGTCGTCGACCACATAGGCAGTCGGCTTGGCGCCGTTCGCGTTCATGCGTGCTCCCCGAGCAGCTCGCGCATCTGGACCAGCAAGGCCTGGGTGGAGAAAGGTTTCGTAACGTAGGCGTCCGCGCCAACGCCGAGACCCTCGTCGACGTCGCTGTCCCGGCCCTTGGCCGACAGCATCACCACCTTCATGCCCTGGCACGCCGGATTACCTCTAATGCTCCGACATACCTCGAATCCGCTTTTCCGCGGCATCATGGCGTCGAGCAACACCAGGTGCGGCGTGAAGCTCTCGACCAGGCGCAGGGCCTCGTCCCCATCCCGGGCGATGCGCACCTCGTAGTTCGACCGGCGCAGCAAGAATTCAAGCGAAGCCACGATATTCGGTTCGTCCTCGGCGATGAGCACCTTGCGCATCATGGGGCTGCAT
>CAZAEG010000180.1:0-11669 GCA_964484035.1 uncultured Enterobacteriaceae bacterium
AATGCCTCGACGCGCTTCGCCGACGGCTACGAGTTCGGCCTCGGCGCCGAGATCGGCATCTCCACCGACAAGCTGCACGCGCGCGGGCCGGTGGGCCTGGAAGGCCTCACCACGCAGAAGTTCGTCGTCCTCGGCCACGGAGAAATCCGCCGGTAGTGTCGACCACGGGGATCCTCGGCGGCACCTTCGATCCGGTACACAACGCGCACCTGGCGCTGGCGCGCGCGGCGCTCGAGCACCTGGCGCTCGGGCGCATCCTGTGGCTGCCCACCGGCGTGCCGAAGTACCGCGAACCCGCGCGCACGCCCGCCGCGCACCGCGTCGCCATGTTGCGGCTCGCCATCGAAGGCGAGCCGCGCTACGCGATCGACGAGCGCGAGCTCGACCCCGGGCATTCGGGCTACACCGTGGACACGCTGAAATCGCTCGGCGGGCGGCCGGTGCTGCTGCTCGGCGCCGACCAGTACGCGCAGCTCGAGACCTGGCACCGCTGGCGCGAGGTCCTCGAGCTCGCCACGCTCGCGGTGTTCGCGCGCCCGGGCTGGAAGGCTCCCGACGGCCGCGCGCGGCACGTGCCTTTCGATCCCATGGACATCGCGGCGAGCGACATCCGCGCGCGCCTCGCGCGCGGCGCGGACGTCTCGGCCCTGGTGCCGGCGCCGGTGCTCGAGTACATACGGCGGCACGGGCTGTACCGCTGATGGACATCCGCAGGAAGCAGCGCGCCGTGGTCGACGCCCTCGAGGACGTGAAGGGCCGCGACATCGTCGTCTTCAACGTGGCGCAGCTCTCGCCGTTCTTCGAGCGGGTGGTGATCGCGAGCGGCGACTCCGGCCGCCAGCTCAAGGCGCTCGCCGACAGCGTGCGCGACAGGCTCGGCGCCCTGGGCGCTCGCGTGCACGGCGTCGAGGGCGAGGCCGGCGGCGAGTGGCTGCTCGTCGACCTCGGCGACATCATCGTGCACGTCATGCATCCGGCGATGCGCAGCCACTACAACCTCGAGGAGATCTGGGGCGGCAAGCCGGTGAAGCTCGCGGGCCATGGCAAAGCTGCTCCTCGTCGCGCACGGCGCTAGGCTGCGCGGCTGGGCCCTCGCCGCGCGCGAGGACTACCTGCGGCGCATGCCGCGCGGTTATGCGGTGCAGCTGGCGGCCAAGGCGCCGGCGAACGCGCGCATTGTCGCGCTCGACGAGCGCGGGCGGGAGATGAGCACGAGGCAGCTCGCCGCCTGCCTCGGCCGCTGGGCCGGCGAGCACGCACCGACCGCGTTCGTGGTCGGCGGCCCCGACGGGCTGGACGCGCAGACAAGGCGGGACGCGTCGCTGCTGCTGCGCGTGTCGTCGTTCACGCTGCCGCACGCGCTCGCGCAGGTGGTGCTGGTCGAGCAGCTGTACCGCGCGGCCTGCCTGCTCACCGGCCACCCCTATCACCGCGAGTAGCTTTGCTACACTGCGCCGAGCGGCGCCGCCATGGTCAAACTGCTCGATCGCAGCATCTATCTCGCCTCGCGCAGCCCGCGCCGGCGCGAGCTTCTCGGCCACATCGGCGTGAAGTTCCATCTGCTGCTGTTCCGCAACCGCGCGGGCGCCGCGCCCGACATCGACGAGGCGCCGCAGCCGGGCGAGGATCCGCGCGACTACGTGATGCGCCTGGCGCGCGCCAAGGCCGCGGTCGGCTGGAAGCGCATGATCGAGCGCAACCTGCCGCAGGCGCCGGTGCTCGCCGCCGACACCACGGTGGCGCTCGAGGGCCGCATCTTCGGCAAGCCGCAGGATCGTGCCGACGCCGAGCGCATGCTCGCCGAGCTCTCGGGCAGGCGTCACGAGGTGCTGACCGCGGTGGCGCTGCAGTTCGACGACGAGGTGGAAACCGCGCTCTCGGTCTCGGACGTGCAGTTCCGCAGCCTCTCGGCTGACGAGATCCGCGCCTATGTGGCCACCGGCGAGTCCGACGACAAGGCCGGCGCCTACGCCATCCAGGGCCGGGCGGCCCTGTTCGTCGCCGAGATCCGCGGCAGCCAGTCCGGCATCGTCGGGCTGCCGCTGTACGAGACCGCGCAGCTTCTGCAGAAGATGGGGGGGAGGCGTGAGCGAAGAAGTCCTCGTTAACATCACGCCGCAGGAGACGCGCGTCGCGGTGGTGCACGCGGGCGCCGTGCAGGAGCTGCTCATCGAGCGCGCGGCGAGCCGCGGGCTGGTGGGCAACATCTACATGGGGCGCGTGGCGCGCGTGCTGCCCGGCATGCAATCGGCGTTCCTCGAGGTGGGCCTCGAGCGCGCCGCGTTCCTGCACGTCGCCGACATCTGGGAGGAGCGCCGCGCGGGCGGCGAGGCGCCCAAGCCGATCGAGAAGGTGCTGGCCGAGGGCCAGCCGCTGCTCGTGCAGGTGGTGAAGGACCCGATCGGCACCAAGGGCGCGCGCCTCTCGACGCAGGTGTCGATCGCCGGCCGGCTGCTCGTCTACCTGCCGCAGGACCCGCACATCGGCATCTCGCAGCGGATCGAGGACGAGAACGGCCGCCAGGCGCTGCGCGACCAGGTGCGCGCGCTGCTCCCGCCCGAGGAGAAGGGCGGCTTCATCATCCGCACGCTGGCCGAGGGGGCGAGCGACGCCGAGCTGGCCGCCGACATCGCCTTCCTGCGGCACCTGTGGGCCGACATCCGCGGCCGCGCTCTCGGCGCGCAGCCGCCGCTGCTCGTGCACCAGGACCTCTCGCTCGCGCAGCGCGTGCTGCGCGACATGGTGACCGACGCCACCGACGCGGTGCGCGTCGACTCGCGCGAGAACTTCCACAAGCTCGCGGGCTTCGCCGAGAGCTACACGCCGCAGCTGCGCGCCCGGCTCGAGCACTACGCGGGCGAGCGGCCGCTGTTCGACCTGTACAACGTCGAGCCCGAGATCGAGAAGGCGCTCTCGCGCCGTGTCGACCTGAAATCGGGCGGGACGCTCTACATCGACCAGACCGAGGCGATGACCACCATCGACGTCAACACCGGCGCCTACGTCGGCAGCCGCAGCTTCGACGACACCGTGTTCAAGACCAACCTCGAGGCGGCGCAGGCCATCGCGCGCCAGCTGCGCCTCAGGAACCTCGGCGGCATCGTCATCGTCGACTTCATCGACATGCAGTCGGACGAGCACCGCGCCGCGGTGCTGGAGGAGCTGAAGAAAGCGCTGGCGCGCGACCGCACGAGGATGACCGTGAGCAGCTTCACGCAGCTCGGCCTCGTCGAGATGACGAGGAAGAGAACGCGCGAATCGCTCGCCCACGTCCTCTGCGAGCCCTGCCCGGTGTGCGGCGGGCGCGGCGCAGTGAAGACCGCGCGCACCGTGTGCTACGAGATCCTGCGCGAGATCCTGCGGGAGGCGCGCGCCTTCAACGCGCGCGAATTCCGCGTGCTCGGCGCGCAAGGCGTGATCGACCTGCTGCAGGAGGAGGAGTCGGGGTCGGTCGCCATGCTGCAGGATTTCATCGGCAAGCCGATCTCGCTGCAGATCGAGCCAGGCTATACCCAGGAGCAGTACGACGTGGTGCTGATGTAGCGGCGACGCCTTTGTTCACAGGTGACTATGGAACTCTGGTGCGCTCTGCCATTTGTCATTCAGCCCATCGACATAAGTAATGGGGACCTTTGAAAGCTCCTCGTCGCTGACGTCGAGGCACCCAAGATTGACTCCGTACAACTTTCCGATCGGCGTTTCAGTCCCGACACCGAAACAGCGAACACCGCAGTGCTTGCAGAAGTAGTGATGGTTCTTCCTTGTGTTGAACAAATACTGCGTCAGCTCCGACTCGCCGGTCAGCAGGCGGAAGCCTTCGGGTTTGGCTACGGCCGGCCAGAAGCGATTGCGCCTGCAAATGGAGCAATTGCAGCGATACGAGCTTTGCGTGAGGTCCAAGTCGGCCTCGAAGGTGACGGCGCCGCAATGACAACTACCCCGATACGTCTTTAGCACGCTGAATTCCCCGCGATTTGTACGGGCGAGCCTTCATAGGCCCAACGTGCCCGGTAACCGGCGCGTGCCCGGCGGCCTAAGTGTATGGCGGCGCGTCCGCACGCGGCCGTGTTGACCGGGGGGTTAGGTGTCATCTCGTGCATGCTGGTGGGCATGGTGCTCAGGGCGACCAATGTGCCACGAAGGAGATCCAACGGTCGACGCGCATCAGCAATGAATCGGGCGCAAACAGTGCCAGGTAGGCCGAAGCAAGAGCAAGCGCACCGAGGCTAGCGACCCCATACCAAGGGCCGGCAGCAGAGTACACGACAAAGGCGAGCGCAAGGCAGAGCCCACAAGCAATAACGAACAGCCATCGCGTGAGCTTTGGCGCGGGTGTCATTTCTCGTTGTCCGTTGCTCGGGCGCTCACGTATGTGATGACACCTAATTAGTGATTAGGCGACGCATCGCCTCCCGAGGAAGTATGTAGATGTAGAAACATGTTCCCAATACTAGAAGCTTGTTTATGCCAGTAGGTAACTAAACCCAGGATCACAAATCTAGATACGTCAGCACCCCTGCTTGGCCCGCAAGCCCCGCGAGATCATCGCGCCGGTACGTGGCCACGCTTCGCCTCGACTTCGAAAAGCGTGTAGTCCGTGCGGTAAAGGCCGAAACCCGGCACCGTCGCCACACGGCTTTCAAGTCGACCCCAGTCCAGATCGGCGCGCTCGAGACCCGAGACCGCCTCTGCGTCATACCCTGTAGCCACCAGCACCCAATCGACCCCCGCATCGACCCCGCGGATGCGCTGCTCGCGCGTCATCGGCGGCGGCGCCGCGGACTCGAACAGGTAGCAGCCGCCGAGGCCTGGCCTTGAAGCAAGCCCCGGCATGAGCTCGCGCAGCCACGACGGGTCGCTCGCGGGCTTGAATCGCGCCACGAGCGCCATGTTCCCCAGCCCGAGCCCGGCGCGGCCGGCCACCGCGCAGAACCCGCGCGTCATGCCGCGGTAGTGCGGCATCATCTTCTGCGTCCACGGCGTCGGGTTGTTCAGCCGCTCGAGGTAGGCCGCGGAGGTCAGCACGCCGACGTCCGCGACCTCATAGACCACGAAGTACCGCGGCTGCCCGGCGCGCAACGCCACCCACCGCGTGCCGCGCAGGAATCCCGGGATCGACAGCCGCTCAGGCAGGTGCTCGTGCGTATGCCAGTCGTCGTGCTCGGCGATCGCCTCGGGGGCGATGTCGAAGAACAGCAGCATGGCGGCCTTGCCGAGCATGGCCGCGAAAGTCTATCGCGAGCTAGACTCGCGCGATGGACATCCCCTTCACCCCCGCCAGGCAGCTCGCCCGCCTCCTCCACGCGCGCAGGATCTCGGCGACCGAGGTCATGCGCGCGTTCATCGAGAGAATCGAGCGCACGAACCCGAAGGTCAACGCGATCGTCACCTTCCTCCCGGAGCAAGCGCTGAAGGAAGCGCAGGCGCTCGACCGCAGGAAGACCGCGAAGCCGCTCCTCGCCGGCCTGCCCATCGCCTACAAGGACCTGGTGGCGACCAAGGGCATCCGCACCACGCTCGGCTCGCTCGTCTACAAGGACAACGCCCCCAAGGAAGACGCGCTCCTCGTAGAGCGCCTGAAGGCCGCGGGCGCGATCACCCTCGGCAAGACCAACACCCCCGAGTTCGGCGCCGGCAGCAACACGTTCAACAGGGTGTTCGGCGCGACGCGGAATCCCTACGACCTCTCGAAGACCGCGGGAGGCTCTTCGGGCGGCGCGGCCGCTGCGGTTTCCTGCGGCATGCTGCCCTTCGCCGACGGCTCGGACCTCGCCGCGAGCCTCAGGAACCCCGGCAACTATTGCAACGTGGTCGGCTTCCGGCCGACACCGGGGCGAGTGCCCACTTACCCTGCGGTCAACGCCTGGGACACGCAGCCGGTGATCGGGCCCATTGCGCGCACGGTGGAAGACGCGGCGTTCCTCCTCTCGGCGATGGCGGGTCCGGACCGGCGGGCGCCGGTGTCGATCGCGGAGCCGGGGTCGATCTTCGCAAAACCGCTCAAACGCTCCTTCAAGAAAGTGCGCGTCGCGTGGACCCCAGATTTCGGCGGCCTGCCGGTGGAGCCGGAGGTGACCGCCGTCCTGGAGGCGCAGCGCAAAGTATTTACTTCGCTCGGCTGCATCGTCGAAGAAGCCTGTCCTGATTTTACGGGCGCGACTGAAGCCTTCGAGACGCTGCGCGCGGTGTCCTTCGCCATGCGCTTCGCGCCGCTATTGAAGACGCACCGTTCCGAGCTCAAGGACACGGTGATCTGGAACATCGAGTACGGCATCGGGCTGGACGGCGCGAAGATCGCCCGCGCGGAAAGCCTGCGCACCGAGCTCTACCAGCGCCTGCGCGCGTTTCTCGAAAAGTACGAGTTCCTGCTCGCGCCCGTGAACCAGCTGCCGCCGTTCCCGGTGGAGACCGAGTACCCGACCGAGATCGCCGGCGTGAAGATGACGAACTACCTCGACTGGATGAAGAGCTGTTACTACATCACCATTACCAGCCACCCAGCGATCTCGGTGCCCGCCGGGTTCACGCCGGACGGCCTGCCGGTCGGACTGCAGATCGTGGGACGTTACCGCGACGACTTCGGTGTTCTGCAGCTCGCGCGCGCGTTCGAGGCCGAGACCCGGGTCTTCGGCAGGCGCCCGAAAATGGGGTCTGTCCCCATTTAGCCCTTCGCCACCCGCCCCATCAGGTAGAACTCGTCGTTCGGCCGCATACCGCTGTAGTTCGCCATGCGGTTGGAGAGCGCGAAAAACGCCGCGATGGCGGCGATGTCCCAGGCTTCCTCGTCGGTGAACCCGTGCCGGCGCAGCGCTTCGAGATCGGCGTCTTCCAGGGCATGCGATTCCAGGGCCACCTTCATCGCGAAATCGAGCATCGCCTTCTCGCGCGGCGGGATGTCGGCCTTGCGGTAATTGACCGCCACCTGGTCGGCGACCAGCGGGTTCTTCGCGCGGATGCGCAGGATCGCGCCGTGCGCCACCACGCAGTACTGGCACCGGTTCGCGCCCGAGGTGGCCACCACGATCATCTCCCGCTGGGCCTTGGTGAGCCCGCCCTGCTTCTCCATCAACGCGTCGTGGTAGGCGAAAAAGGCGCGGAATTCGTCCGGGCGGTGCGCGAGCACCAGGAACACGTTGGGCACGAAGCCCGATTTTTCCTGCACGGCGAGGATGCGCGCGCGCACGTCCTCGGGCAGGTCCGCAAGCGGGGGGACGGGGAAGCGGCTGATCGGCGGGCTCGACACGCGCGGACATTCTAGCGCCCGCCGGGAATCGGGTAACATGCCGGGGCCAACTTGGAGGAGGAGGCTGCAATGAATTTCGCACCCCATCGGGCCGCGGCGCTCGCCGCCGCTCTGCTCGTCGCCAGCGCTGCATCCGCGCAGGTCAAGCTGCCGCCGACCATTTCCTGGAGCGCCTACGACGTCGGCTCGGGCGGCTACAACCAGGCGGTGGCCATCGGCAACGCGCTCAAGCAGAAGTACAACGTCAGCCTGCGCGTGCTGCCGGGCAAGAACGACGTCTCGAGGAACCTGCCGATCCGCGAAGGTCAGGTGCAGTTCTCGGCCAACGGCGTGGGCGGCGCCTACCTCGCGCAGGAAGGCGTGTTCGAGTTCGGCGCGCCCAGCTGGGGCCCGCAGCCGATTCGCGGCCTGATGCTGAACACCTCCGACCAGGTGCTCACGGTGATCGCTGCCGGCGACGCCGGCGTGCGCACGGTCGCCGACCTGAAGGGCAAGCGCGTCGCCTGGGTGATCGGCTCGCCCGCGCTCAACCAGAACATTACCGCGATGCTCGCGTTCGCCGGTCTCACCTGGGACGACGTGCGCAAGGTCGAGTTCGGCGGCTTCGGCGCCGCCATGGACGGCATCATCAACAACCAGGTCGATGCCGCCTTCACCTCGTCGATCTCGGGCAAGGCCTACCAGATCGCCAAGTCGCCGCGCGGGCTCGTCTACCCGGTGATATCGCACAAGGACAAGGCGGGCTGGGCGCGCATGAACGCGGTGGCGCCGTTCTTCTTTCCGTTCATGGGCACCGAGGGCGCGGAGCTCTCCAAGGACAAGCCCGCGGAGTCGGCGACCTACCCGTATCCGATCCTCATGTGCTACGAGTCGCAGAACGCGGACCTGGTCTACAACATGACCAAGGCGATGGTCGAGACCTACGACATGTACAAGAGCGCCGCGCCGGGCAACGCCGGCTGGGCCGTCGAGCGGCAGAACTTCGCCTGGGTGATCCCGTTCCACGACGGCGCCATCCGCTTCTGGAAGGAGATGGGCAAGTGGAAGCCCGAGCACCAGGCGCACAACGACAAGCTGCTGCAGCGCCAGAAAGTGCTCGCCGCCGCCTGGGCCGAGGTGAAGAAGGGCTCGCATGCGGATGACAAGGCGTTCGTGACGGTGTGGCAGAAGAGGCGCGCCGCAGCCCTCACCCAGGCCGGCTTCGACCCGGTGCAGACGAGCTGGTAGCCGCGCGCCGGTCCCGGTAGCGGCCCATGTCCGGCGCCGACGCCGCCGAGGCGCCGCTCGAGTCGCGCTACCGCTCGCCGCAGCCCGTCTGGCGCGCGGTGCTGATCGTGCTCGTCGTGGGCGCGATCGGCCTCGCGCTCAACCAGCTCCTCAACCTCGGCTTCTTCGTCGGCAAGACGGTCCTCGAAAGCGCGTACCTGTACTGGTTGGGCGCGCTGCTGGTGGGAAGCGTCTTCCTGCTCATCCCGGCGGGCAGGCGCGCGCGGCGCGACGGCGTGCCCTGGTACGACGTGCTGCTGTTCGCGCTTTCGTTCGGCGTATTCGCGTACTTCGCGCTCCACGCGCAGCGCATCGTCGAAGAAGGCTGGGAGTACAAGGCGCCGCGCGAGGCGGTGTGGGTGGCCTACGCCGGATGGCTGATGCTGCTGGAGGCGACGCGGCGCGCGGGCGGCACTGCGGTTTTCGTGGTGGTGGCGCTGGTGTCGCTGTACCCGGTGTTCGCCGGCCACATGCCGGGGCCGATTTCCGGCCTGCCGCGCGACCTCGCTGCCACGGCGTCGTTCCACTTCGCCTCCAGCGAAAGCGCGCTCGGCATCCCGATGCGCGCCTTCGGCGAGCTGGTGATCGGCTTCGTCATGTTCGGCGCGGTGCTGCAGTACACGGGCGCGGCGCACTTCTTCAACAACCTCGCCTTCGCCCTCTTCGGCTCGGTGCGCGGCGGCCCGGCCAAGGTGTCCATCTTCGCCAGCGGCCTGATGGGCTCGGTCTCGGGAAGCGTGGTCTCGAACGTGCTCACCACCGGCGTGGTCACCATCCCGGCGATGAAGCGCATCGGCTTCTCGCCCGCTTACGCCGGCGGCGTCGAGGCCTGCGCCTCCACCGGCGGCGTGCTCATGCCGCCGGTGATGGGCGCCACCGCGTTCGTCATGGCGGCGTTCCTCGGCCAGCCGTACGTGGTCATCGCGCTCGCCGCGCTCGTGCCCTCGCTGCTCTTTTATTTCGCCCTGTTCGTGCAGATCGACGGCTATGCGGCGAAGAACGGTCTCAAGGGCCTGCCGCGCGCCGAGCTGCCCTCGATCCGTCGCACCTTCGCCGAGGGCTGGCACTACCTGTTCGTGTTCGCGCTCCTGGTGTGGATGCTGCTCGTGCTGCAGCGCGAGTCCATTGCGCCGTTCTACGCCACGGCGCTGCTGCTCGTGATCAACCAGGTCGTGCCCCGCTACCGGCTCGACTGGCGGCGCCTGCGCACGCTGCTGGAAGGCGTGAGCGGCGCGCTTTCGGAACTCGCGGCCCTGCTCGCCGGCGTCGGCCTGATCATCGGCGCGCTCTCGGTCACGGGGCTGGCCGGAACGCTGGCTAACGACCTCGTCTACCTCGCCGGCAACAATATCTACGTGCTGCTGGTGATGGGCGCGCTCACCAGCTTCATCTTCGGCATGGGCATGACGATCACCGCGTGCTACATCTTCCTCGCCATCGTACTCGCGCCGCCGCTGGTGGCCGCCGGCTTCGACCCGGTGGCGGTACACCTGTTCATGCTGTACTGGGGCATGGTGTCGTTCATCACGCCGCCGGTGGCGCTCGCAGCCTTCGTCGCCGCGGGCATCGCCAAGGCGCCGCCCATGCAGGTCGGCCTGCAGTCGATGCGCCTGGGCGCGGCGATGTACTTCGTGCCGTTCTTCTTCGTCCTCAACCCGGCGCTCATCCTGCGCGGCACGCCCGGCGAGATCCTGGTGGTGGTGGGAACCGCCGTCGCGGGAATCGCGCTGATCGCCGCGGCGCTCGAGGGTTACGTGGTCGGCATCGGGTCCATTGTGCGCGGCGCCCCCGGCTGGGCAGCGCGGCTGCTGTTGTTCGCCGGCGGGCTCATGATGGCGATGCCCGGCGGCGGCGAGCTTGGCCTGTCGCACGTGCAGCTCTCGCTCGGCGGGCTCGTGCTCGCGCTGGCGGGAGCGGCGCTGGCGTGGCTGACGGCGCGGCTGCGCTAGCCGATGTGGCGCGCCCGGCGGGATTCGAACCCACGACCCTTGGCTTCGGAGGCCAATACTCTGATCCGCTGAGCTACGGGCGCATTCTCAAGCTAAAATCATACCTTTAACCGGGCACGCCGGCCACGCGGCGCGAACGCCGTGAATCTGCTCTTCATCATCGACCCGCCCGAAGAGCTCAAGGCCTACAAGGACACCACGGTGTGCATGATGCGCTCGGCGCAGCGCCGCGGCCACGCAGTGCACGTCTGCACGCAGGCGTCCCTCGCCTGGCGCGCCGGGCCCGTCTCGGCGCGCGCCACGCGCCTCGCGCTCACCGACAACGACGAGGACTGGTTCCGTCGCGACGGCACCGTCGAGACCGCGCTGCGGGACTTCGGCGCGGTGCTGATGCGCAAGGACCCGCCGTTCGACATGGAATACGTGGCCAGCACCTGGCTCTTGTCGGAGGCCGAGCGCCAGGGCGCGCGCGTCTACAACGCGCCCCAGGCGATCCGCGACCTGAACGAGAAGTTCGCCATTGCCGAATTCGCCGAGCTGACCGTGCCCTCGCTGGTGACGCGCGACATGGCGATGCTCCAGGCGTTCATCGACGAGCACCGCGACTCGGTGCTCAAGCCCCTTTCCGGCATGGGCGGCGCCGGCATCTTCCGCGTGCGCCACGACGACCCGAACCGCAACGTGATCGTCGAAACGCTCGCCCGGCACGGCGCCGAAAGCGTCATGGCGCAGCGCTTCATCCCCGAGATCAGCGAAGGCGACAAGCGCATTATCGTCATCGAGGGCCAGCCCGCGCCCTACGTGCTGGCGCGCATTCCCAAGGCCGGCGAGACGCGAGGCAACCTCGCCGTCGGCGGCAAGGGCGTGGCGCAGCCGCTCTCGGCGCGCGACCGGGAGATCGCCGAGTGCATGGGACCGCCGCTGGCCGCGCGCGGGATACTGTTCGCGGGACTGGACGTGATCGGCGACTGGCTCACCGAGGTCAACGTCACCAGCCCCACCTGCTTTCGCGAAATCCAGGATCAGACCGGCTACGACTCGGGCGAGGTGTTCATCCAGGCGCTCGAAGCGCGAGTGGCGCGGTGATCGGCGTCCTGGTCATCTCGCACGGCGCCATCGGCGAGGCGCTGCTCTCGAGTGCCGAGCAGATCCTTGGGGCGAAGCAAGCGCGCACCGCGGCGCTCGGCGTGTCGCGCAACGACGATCCGGAT
>CAZAEG010000181.1:0-9893 GCA_964484035.1 uncultured Enterobacteriaceae bacterium
CTCGGCGATGAACGCGCGGTCGGCGGAATGCATGGCGGGAGCGCGCGGATTCTAGCAGGGTTAGAATCCGCGCGATGACCGCACCCTGGAGGGTCGCGATGTTCCGCACACCCGTATTCGCCGCCTGCGCGCTGCTGCTCGCGGCCGCGCCCGACGCGGCGCTCGCGCAGCCGAAAGCGGACGAGGCCAAGGAAAGGGCGCGCATCAACGCGCTGCGCGCGCAAGTGCGCTCGTACCGCTGCGTGTCCAAGGGCGGCCGCAAGAACTACGGCTCCACCATCCCGCCGCAGTGCACGGGCGAACTGGTCGAGGCGCTCTCGGCCCAGGGCATGGTGCTGTTCCGCATCGAGCCGCCGCTCACGCCCGAGCAGCGCGCGGCGAAGGCGGCCGAGGGGCGCAAGGCCGACGAGGCGCTGGCCGCGCAGCGCGAGGCGCAACGCGCGGTCGAGATGCAGGCGCGCCGCGACCGCGCGCTGCTGCAGACCTATACCGACGAGGAAGACATCGAACGCGTGCGCCAGCGCGCGCTCGCCAGCAACCGCCAGGCGGCCGAGCAGGTCGAGGCGCGCATCGCGCAGCTCAGGCAGCGCCAGGAACAACTCGCCAAGCAGGTCGAGAAGTACCAGGACGCGAGCCAGGTACCCCACAAGTTCGAGCAGGACGTCAAAGCGGTGGCCTACGACCTGTCGCTGCAGGAGCAGCTGCTCGAATCGCGCCGGCGCGAGGCCGCCGAGATCAACGCGCGCTACGACGAGGAAAAGCGCAAGTACCGCGAGCTGACGGGCAGGAAGTAGCCTAGCCGCCGAGGCGCCGCTTCAGGATCTCGTTCACCTGCGCGGGGTTGGCCTTGCCCTGCGTGGCCTTCATCACCTGGCCGACCAGCGAGTTGAAGGCCTTCTGCTTGCCCGCGCGGTAGTCCTCGACCTGCTTGGCGTTTTTCGACAGCACGTCGGCGACGATTTTCTCGAGCGCGCCGGCGTCGGAGATCTGCTTGAGGCCGCGTTTCTCGATGATGTCATCCGGATCCGCATCGCGCGCCCACATATCCGCCAGCACGTCCTTGGCAAGCTTCTGCGAGACCGTCCCGTCGCTTACCCGTGACGCAAGCTTCGCAAGTCGCTCGGGCGCGACCGGCACATCGGAGAAATCGCGATTGTCCGCATTCAATCTCGCTGCTATTTCTCCATTGACCAAGTTTGCAGCGAGCTTCGCGGGGATCTGGACCCCAAACGCCGCCCCGAGCGAGCGCTCGAAATAATCTGCCTTCTCCCGGGACTCGACCAGAAGGCCGGCGTCGTACTGGCTGAGCTTGAGTGCCGACATGAAACGCTCGCGCCTTGCATCGGGCAATTCGGGAAGCTCCTTGCGCAGTCGCGCTATGTCCGACTCGCTCACTACAAGCGGAAGAAGATCCGGATCGGGGAAGTAGCGGTAGTCGTGCGCGTCCTCCTTGGTGCGCATGGCGCGCGTCTCGCCCTTGTCGGGGTCGAACAGCCGCGTCTCCTGCACCACCGTGCCACCGTCCTCGAGCAGCTCGATCTGGCGGCGCGCCTCGTACTCGATGGCCTGCTCCATGAAGCGGAACGAGTTCAGGTTCTTGATCTCGCAGCGCGTGCCGAGCCGCGCGTCCCCCGCCCGCCGCACCGAGACGTTCGCGTCGCAGCGGAACGACCCTTCCTGCATGTTCCCGTCGCACACGCCGATCCAGCGCACCAGCGCGTGCAGCGCGCGCGCGTAGGCCACCGCCTGCTGCGCGCCGCGCAGTTCGGGCTCGGAGACGATCTCGAGGAGCGGCGTGCCGGCGCGGTTGAGATCGATTCCGGTCATGCCGCGGTAGTCTTCATGCAGCGATTTCCCCGCGTCCTCCTCGAGGTGCGCGCGCGTCAGGCGCACCGTCTTCTCGCCCTCGGGCAGCGCGAACTTCACCGCGCCGCCGGCCACGATCGGGATCTCGTACTGGCTGATCTGGTAGCCCTTCGGCAGGTCGGGGTAGAAGTAGTTCTTGCGCGCGAACACCGAGCGCGCATTGATGCGGCCGCCGACCGCGAGCCCGAACTTCACTGCCAGCGCCACGGCGGCGGCGTTGGCGACCGGCAGCACGCCCGGCAACGCGATGTCCACCGCGCAGGCCTGGGAATTGGGGGCCGCGCCGAATGCCGTCGAAGCGCCCGAGAACATCTTGCTCCTGGTCGCGAGCTGCGCGTGCGTCTCCATGCCGACGACGATCTCCCAGGCCATCCGCGCTACCTCGAATGCGAGCGCAGCAACCGGCAGGCGCCGCGGCGATCGACCAGCACCGGCTCCAGGTAGGCGAGCGAGCCGCAGTGCTCGGCGCAGTCCTCGGCGCTCACGCGCACGTACTCGCCCAGGTCGCGCAGCGTGACGCGGCAGTGCCCGGCGGCGAAGCGCAGCCCGCCCTCGAACGGCTGCTGCTCGGGCGACGCCAGCGCGCAGGTGTGCCCTGAGGGCGCGACGCGCGAGCTCCAGTCCAGGCGCTGCAGCCGGCCGTCGGCCACGGCATAGTCCAGCACCGACGCGTAGCGCCCTTCGGCCGTCTCGCAACGCACTTCGGCGCTGTACCGGGCCATATCGGAAAACTTCTCGCTGAACTCGAAGCGCTCGCGCTCCTGGCCGCCGGGCGCGTAGCGCGTGCCGCGGAGCACGCCGCCGCTCCAGGTGCCCTGCAGCGTGGCGGTGCCGGGCCGGCCGTAGAGAATCGGCGAGTTGCCTTCCTTGAGGAAGGTGACGCCGAGCTGCTTGCTGCGCTCGCCCTCGAGGAAGCGCTGCTGCAGCGACGGCAGGATCAGGTATTCGCCCGTGAGGCGCGCCGATCCGTCCGCGCGCGGGTTCGCGTACAGCGTCAGCAACGCGGCGCGCCCGCCGAGCTGGCCGAGGAGCTCGCGCGTTTCGCCCGCCTCCTGGGCCTGCGCGCTCGCCAGCGCGAGCATGAGCAGCGCGGCGCCGAGCGACCTCACAGCGGCGCCTCCTTCGGCACGCGCAAGTGCCAGTCGGTGGCACGCTGGTACTGGTGCGCCGCGCCCAGCAGCAGCGCTTCGGCGAAGTGGTTGCCCGTCAGCTGCAGCCCGACCGGCAGGTCCTGCGCGTCGAAGCCGCAGGGCACCGAAAGCGCCGGCAGGCCGGCAAGCGGCGCCGGGATGGTGAAGATGTCGTTCAGGTACATCTGCACCGGATCGTCGGTCTTGGCGCCCAGCGCAAACGCCGTGCTCGGGGTGGTCGGTCCCATGATGAGGTCGCACTGCGCGAAAGCCGCGGCAAAGTCACGCGCGATGAGGCGGCGCACCTTCTGCGCCTTGAGATAGTACGCGTCGTAGTAGCCGTGCGAGAGCACGTAGGTGCCCACCAGGATGCGCCGCTTCACCTCCGCGCCGAAACCCTCGGCGCGCGTGCGGCTGTACATGTCGGCGAGATCGACGAACTCCCGGGCGCGGTGGCCGTAGCGCACGCCGTCGAAGCGCGACAGGTTCGACGATGCTTCGGCCGGGGCGAGCACGTAGTACACCGGTACCGCCAGCGCAGTGTTGGGCAGCTCGAGCGGCACGGTGCGCGCGCCCTGCTTCTCGAACCAGGCGAGGGCGGTGCGCACGCATGCGCTTACGCCCGGCTCGACGCCCTCGCCGAAGTACTCGCGCGGCACGCCGATGCGCAGGCCGCGGAGCGGCAGCTCGAAGCTGCGCGCGTAATCCTCCTTCGCGCGCGGCAGGCTGGTGGAGTCGCGCGGGTCGTGCCCGGCCATGACGTCGAGAAGCGCCGCGAGGTCCGCGGCGCTTCTCGCGATCGGCCCGCCCTGGTCGAGGGAGGAGGCGAACGCGACCATGCCGTAGCGCGACACGAGCCCGTAGGTCGGCTTCAGGCCGCACACGCCGCAGAGCGCGGCCGGCTGGCGGATCGAGCCGCCGGTGTCGGTGCCGGTCGCCGCCGGCGCCATGCGCGCCGCCACCGCCACCGTCGAGCCGCCCGAGGAGCCCCCGGGCACGCGCGCGCAGTCCCAGGGATTGCGCACCGGGCCGAAATGCGAGGTCTCGTTCGACGAGCCCATGGCGAACTCGTCCATGTTGGTCTTGCCGAGTTGCACCGCACCCGCCGCGTCGAAGCGCTCGATGACGTGCGCATCGTACGGGCTGGTGTAGTTTTCCAGCATCTTCGAGCCGCAAGTGGTGCGCAGCCGCCGCGTGCAGAAGATGTCCTTGTGCGCCACCGGGATCCCGGTGAGCGGCCCGGCTGCGCCGTGCGCGCGCCGCTCGTCGGCGCGGCGCGCCTGCTCCAGACTTGTCTCTTCGTCCACCGTGATGAACGCGTTGAGCGGGCCATTCAGGGCCTGGATGCGATCGAGGCAGAGCCGCGTCAGCTCGACGCTGGACACGCGCCGGGCCGCCAGCGCCGCCTGCAGCTCGCCAAGGCCGGAATCGAGCACTTACTCGATCACTTTCGGTACCAGGTACAGCCCGTCCTCGACCGCGGGCGCGCCGGACTGTAGCAGCTCGCGCTGGTCGCCCTCGGTAACTGCGTCGGGGCGCAGCGGCTGCACCACGTCAAACGCGTGCGACATGGGCTCGATGCCTTCGGTGTCCACCGCCCTGAGCTGCTCGAGCAGGGCAAGGACCCGGTTCAGGCGCTCGCCGACGGCGCCGGATTCGTCCTCGCGCACGGCAATCCGCGCAAGCCGCGCGATCAGCCGGATCTGGTCTGGGGAGAGCGACATTGCGGCTGCGCAAAAAAAGGGATTCGAAGGCCGGTCCCGCGCTTGCCCGGGGCCTCGTTCCGGGTATTATATGCCCTTTGGCGACACAGCCTTAGCGAACAAAGTTAAGGCGCAACCAAGAAAGCGGCGATAACCACGAACATGTTCGGATTCCTGCGCAGCTACTTCTCCAACGATCTGGCGATCGACCTTGGCACGGCCAACACGCTCATCTACGTGCGCGGCAAGGGCATCGTGCTCGACGAACCCTCGGTGGTCGCGATCCGCCAGGAAGGCGGGCCCCACGCGAAGAAGACCATCCAGGCGGTCGGCAGGGAAGCGAAGCTGATGCTCGGCAAGACGCCGGGCAACATCGTCGCCATCCGGCCGATGAAGGACGGCGTCATCGCCGATTTCACCATCACCGAGCAGATGCTGAAGCTGTTCATCAAGAAGGTGCACGACAACAAGCTCTTTTCGCCGAGCCCGCGCATCATCATCTGCGTGCCCTGCGGCTCGACGCAGGTCGAGCGCCGCGCCATCCGCGAGAGCGCGATCGGCGCGGGCGCGGGCCAGGTGTACCTGATCGAGGAGCCGATGGCGGCGGCGATCGGCGCCGACCTGCCGGTGGCGGAGGCCACCGGCTCGATGGTGGTCGACGTCGGCGGCGGCACCACCGAGGTCGGCATCATCTCGCTCGGCGGCATGGTGTACTCGGGATCGGTGCGCGTCGGCGGCGACAAGTTCGACGAGGCGATCATCAACTACATCCGGCGCAACTACGGCATGCTGATCGGCGAGACCACCGCCGAGACCATCAAGAAGCAGATCGGCTCGGCGTTCCCGGGAAGCGAAGTGCGGGAGATGGAGGTGAAGGGCCGCAACCTCGCCGAGGGCATCCCGCGCAGCTTCACCATCAGCTCGAACGAAATCCTCGAAGCGCTCACCGAGCCGCTCAACCAGATCGTCGGCGCGGTGAAGTCCGCGCTCGAGCAGACCCCGCCCGAGCTCGGCGCCGACATCGCCGACAAGGGCATGGTGCTCACCGGCGGCGGCGCGCTGCTGCGGGACCTCGACCGCCTGTTCATGGAGGAGACGGGCCTGCCCGTGATCGTCGCCGACGAGCCGCTCACCTCCGTGGTGCGGGGCTCGGGCAAGGCGCTCGAGAAGATGGAGTACTTCGGCCCGATCTTCACCAACGACTAGAGCAAGGGGGGCGCCGCGACCGCGTCGCCCCCTTGCCCGCGATGGAGCACACGCCCCCGCCCTTCTTCGTACGCGGCCCCGCTCCCCTCGTCCGGCTCGCGTTCTTCGCTTCGCTCTCGCTGACGCTTCTGGTGCTCGATGCGCGCTTCGGCTACGCCGAGGCCATCCGCAGCGTCCTCGCGCTCGCCGCGTATCCCATCCAGCAGGCGGCGCGCCTGCCGGTGGCGCTCGCCGAGGGGCTCGGCGGCTATTTCGCCAGCCAGGCGCACCTGCACGAGGAGAACGCGGCGCTGCGCGCGCGCCTGCTCGCCTCGGCGCTCGACGCGCAACGCTTCGAGTCCGCGGCGGCCGAGGCCTCCAACCTGCGCCGCCTGATCGGCGCCGCCGAGCGCCTGGAACGCAAAGCGCTGCCCGCCGAGATCCTGTACTCCGGGCGCGATCCCTACGCGCGCAAGGTGATCGTGGACCGCGGCGCGCAGCACGGCGCGCGCCCGGGCGCGCCGGTGGTGGACGATGTCGGCGTCATCGGCCAGCTGACGCGCGCGCACGCCTTCGTGTCCGAAGTGACGCTGCTCACCGACAAGAACCAGGCGATCCCGGTGCAGGTGCTGAGAAACGGGCTGCGCGCCATCGCCTTCGGCGGCGGCGCCTCCGGGCTCCTGGAGTTGCGCTACATGTCGGCCAACGCCGACGTCGAGAGCGGCGACCTGCTCGTCACGTCGGGCATCGACGGCACCTATCCGCCGGGCCTGCCGGTTGCCGAGGTGGTGCGCGTCGAGCGCGACGCCTCCTACACGTTCGCGCGCGTGCTGGCGCAGCCCGTCGCCGGCATCGAGCGCGGCCGCTATGCGCTGCTGCTCTCGGCCGGCGCGCGCCCGCCCGCCTATCCGGACGCCACCGCCGACCGCAAGGGCGCGAAGACGCGCCGCGCACGCAAGCCGCCAGCCGATGGCAACTGACCGCCCGCAGCACATCCTGATGCCGGTGCGTACCGGCGTCATCGTCGCCTCGTTCGTCGGCGCGCTGATCCTGGACTTCATGCCCTGGCCGGATGTCGCGCTGGCGCCGGACTTCGTCGCCCTGACGCTCGCCTTCTGGTGCGTGCGCCAGCCGCGGCGCGTGGGCCTGGCGACCGGCTGGGCGCTGGGCCTGCTGGTGGACGCCGGCAACGGCGTGCTGCTCGGGCAGCACGCGCTCGCGTACTCGGTGCTCGCGTTCGCCGCCGTCGGGCTGTCGCGGCGCATCCTGTGGTTCGACCTGTGGGGGCAGATGCTGCATGTGCTGCTGCTGCTCGAAGGCGCTCAGGGCGTGGCGCTCGGCGTACGCATGATCGCGGGCGCCGATTTCCCGGGCGGGTCCCTGTTCATCGGCCCGGCGCTCGCGACGCTGCTGTGGCCGGTCGTCAGCTGGCTGCTGCTGTTGCCGCAGCGCCGGCCCGCGCTGCTCGACGAGCGCCGGCCGCTATGAGCTTCGCTGAGCTGCGCAACACCGAAAGCGAACTGCACGCCTTCCAGGTTCGCCTGGGCGCGGCGGGGCTCGCGGTGCTCGTCGCCTTCCTGCTGCTGCTGGCGCGCTTCGTCTGGCTGCAGGTGCTCCAGCACGACGCCTACAGCGCCAAGGCGGAGGAGAACCGCATCGCCATCGTGCCGCTGCCCCCGAATCGCGGCCTGATCCTCGATCGCAACGGCGAGGTGCTGGCGCGCAACTACCTCGCCTACACGCTGGAGATCTTCCCGGCCCGGGTGCGCGACCTGGAGGCCACCATCGCCGAGCTCGCCGCCTTCGTCGAGATCCAGCCGCGCGACCGCGCACGCTTCAGGAAGCTCCTGCAGGAGACGAAGAACGCCGAAAGCCTGCCGATCCGCACGCGTCTCTCGGACGAGGAGGTGGCGCGCATCGCCGCCAACCGCTGGCGCTTCACGGGCGCCGACATCCGGGCGCGGCTGTTCCGCCGCTATCCCTACGGCGAGAGCGCCTCGCACGTCGTCGGCTACATGGGGCGCGTCACCACCGCCGACCTCGAGGGCCTCGAGGAAAAGGAGCTCGCCGCCAACTACCGCGGCACCGACTACATCGGCAAGGCCGGCATCGAGGCAAGCTACCAGGAGGCGCTGCACGGCACGACCGGCTTCGAGCGCGTAGAGATCGACGCCGCAGGTCGCGGCGTGCGCACGCTGCCGCCCGTGACCCAGCCGCAGCCCGGGAATAACGTCAGCCTCACGCTCGACATCCGGCTGCAGGAGGTCGCCGAGCGCGCGTTCGGCGAACGGCGCGGCGCGCTCGTGGCCATCGAACCGGCCACCGGCGGCGTGCTCGCCTTCGTCTCGATGCCCGGCTACGACCCGAACCTGTTCGTGGACGGCATCGACCCGCAGAGCTGGGAGTCGCTCATGAGCTCGCCCGACCGGCCGCTCAACAACCGCGCCATCGCCGGGCTCTACCCGCCGGGCTCGACCTTCAAGCCGTTCATGGCGCTCGCCGCACTCGAGCTCGGCAAGCGCACGCCGAGCACCACGATCTCCGATCCGGGCTACTTCGTGTTCGGCGACCGGCGCTTCCGCGATTCCAAGCCCGGCGGCCACGGCACCGTGGACATGTACAAGTCGATCGTCATGTCTTCCGACGTGTACTACTACATGCTCGCCAACGACCTGGGCATCGACGCCATCGCCGGCTTCATGGGGCGCTTCGGCTTCGGCGCGCGCACCGGCATCGACCTCGAGGGCGAGGCGGCGGGCGTGCTGCCCTCGCCCGAGTGGAAGCAGGCGCGTTTCTCGCAGCGCGAGCAGCAGAAATGGTACCCCGGCGAGACCATCTCCATCGGCATCGGCCAGGGCTACAACGCCTACACCCCGCTGCAGATGGCGCAAGCGCTGGCGACCCTCGCCAACAGCGGCGCCATGTACCGGCCGCGCCTGGTATCGCACGTGGACGACCCCCGCACCGGCGAGCGCCGCTATCTCGAGCCGCAGCTCGTGCAGCAGCTGCAGCTGAAGCCCGAGCATGTCGCGGTGATCAAGCAGGCGATGGCGGGGGTCAATACCGAGGGCACCGCGGCGCGCTCGTTTGCCGGCGCGCAGTACACGAGCGGCGGCAAGACCGGCACCGCGCAGGTGGTCGGCATGAAGCAGGGCGAGAAGTACGAGGAGCAGAAGGTCGCCGAGCGCCTGCGCGACCATTCGCTGTACATCGCCTTTGCGCCGCTCGAGGGGCCGAAGATCGCGCTCGCCGTGCTGGTGGAGAACGGCGGCTTCGGCGCGCGCGCCGCCGCGCCGATCGCGCGCACCGTGCTCGACTATTACCTCCTCGGCAAGCTGCCGCGCGCGCCGCGACGCGCCGTGCCCGAGGCCGACGTGCAGAGCGACGCGCAGAGCGACTGATGGAGATCGCCGGCTATCCCCTGCGGCGCCTGCGCGCGCGCCTGGCCGAGGGCATCGACCCGCCGCTGCTCGCGCTGGCGCTGGCGCTCAGCCTGGTCGGGCTCGGGGTGCTGTACTCGGCGAGCTACGAAAATGCCTCGCGCGTGGCGAGCCAGCTCGCCAATCTTGCCGTGGCGCTCGCCGCCATGTGGGCGGTGGCGCAGGTGCCGCCGCAGACGATCGCGCGCTTTGCCCTGCCTGCATACTGCGCCGGCATCGCGCTGCTCGTCGCGGTCGCGCTGGGCGGCGAGGTGGTGAACGGCGCGCGACGCTGGCTGAACCTCGGCGTGCTGCGCTTCCAGCCCTCGGAGATGATGAAGATCGCCATGCCGATGATGCTGGCGTGGTACTTCCACCGCAACGAGGGCGCCATCCGCCTGCGCGATTTCGCCGTCGCCGGCGTGCTGCTCGCGCTGCCGGTGGCGATGATCGCGCGCCAGCCCGACCTCGGCACGGCGCTGCTCGTCGCCGCCGCGGGCTTCTACGTGATCTTCCTCGCCGGCGTCAGCTGGAGGCTGCTCGCGGGCCTCGGCGTGCTCGCGCTCGCCAGCCTGTTCCCGCTGTGGGGC
>CAZAEG010000182.1:0-3326 GCA_964484035.1 uncultured Enterobacteriaceae bacterium
AGCGCGCGCAGGGCCTGCGGCTGCGCCAGCGGCTCGAGCGCCGCGGGCTTCGGGCCCGTCGACGAACCGCCAAAGCAGCCGGCGAGCGCGGGCAGCAGCACGGCGAGGGCCGCGCGCCGGATCATTTCAGCCACCGAGCGCGTCGAGGCGCATCTGCACGCTGTCGCGAAACGCGCCGCCCTCGCCGTTGGCCTTTTCCAGCGCCCGCTGGTACTCCACTCGCGCTTGCGCCGGCAGGTTCTTCGCCACCAGCACGTCGCCCCGCAGCGCGGCGAACTGCGCCACATAGGCGTCGAGCGGCTTCGCCTCGAGGAGCTTGAGCGCCTCGTCGTGCGCCTTCTCGTCGAGCAGCAGCGCCGCGAGGCGCAGGCGCGCGAGCTCGCGGAAATCTTCCGACGGCGAGCGCTCGAGCAGCCACTGCAGCTGCGCTTTGGCGCTCTTCAGCTCGCCGCGCTCGAAATGGAAGTGCGCCGCGGCGAGCGCGCCCATCGAGGCGTACAGCGTCCGGGCGTAGCGCTCGGTGAGCGCGCCGCCCGCGTCGCGCAGCGCCTTGGCGTCGCCGGCGCGCACCGCCCTGCCGAGCGCGTCGTAGAGGGCGCCCGCCTCGAACGCCTGCTGGCGCTGGTACCAGCGCCAGCCGCCGGTGCCGGCGACGGCGATCGCCGCGGCCGCCACCACGAGCAAGATGAGCCGCGCGTTCTCCTTCCACCAGGCCTTGAGGGCATCGAGCTTTTCCTGCTCTTCCAGATCGAGGTTCTGCAATGCCATGGGTCAGGATCCCTTGAGAAAATCGGCCAGGCGCGCCGCCAGCACGGTGCGCGCCACCTGCTGCTGCGGCCGCGCGTCGCGCAGCGGCTTCACGCCGACCGCGGCAGCCTTGAGCTCGTCCTCGCCGACGATCAGCGCCAGCGCGGCGCCGCTCGCGTCGGCCTTTTTCATCTGCGACTTGAAGCTGCCGCCGCCGGCGTGCAGCACGACCGCAAAACCCGCCGCGCGCAGCTCCTCGCCGAGCGCGAACGCGTACTCGAGCGTACCCGCGCCCTGGTGCACCAGGTAGGCGCTCGGCCCGGTCGGCGCCGGCGCGCCCAGCAGCGCGACCAGCCGTTCGACCCCCGCCGCGAAGCCTACGCCGGGCGCCGGCTTGCCGCCGAGCTGCGCGAACAGCCCGTCGTAGCGCCCGCCGCCGCACACCGTGCCCTGCGCCCCGAGCCGGTCGCTGATCCACTCGAATACGGTCAGGTTGTAGTAGTCCAGGCCGCGCACCAGCTTCGGGTTCACCGCGAACGTCACCCCGGCCGCCGCGAGCAGGCGCTGCAGGCCGTCGAAGTGCGCGCGCGAGGCTGCGCCCAGGTAGTCCATGAGCGCCGGCGCGCTCGCCACCACTTGCTGGACCCGCAAATTCTTCGAATCCAGCACCCGCAGGGGATTCGTATGCAAGCGGCGCCTGGCGTCGGCATCGAGCGCCGATTCGTGCGCCTGGAGATGCTTGACCAGATCGGCCCGGTAGGCGGCGCGCTCCTCGGCCGAGCCGATGGTATTCAGCTCGAGGCGGATGCCTTCCAGGCCGAGCTCCTTCCACAGCGCCGCGCACATGACGATCAGCTCGGCATCGACCTCGGGCCCCGCGAATCCCAGCGCTTCGGCGCCGAACTGGGTGAACTCGCGGTAGCGGCCCTTCTGCGGCCGCTCGTGGCGGTACATCGGGCCCTGATACCACAGGCGCCGCGGGCCCTCGTACAGCAGGCTGTGCTCGATCGCCGCGCGCACGGTGGAGGCCGTGGCTTCGGGCCGCAGCGTCAGGCTCTCGTTGTTGAGCGCGTCGGTGAAGGTGTACATCTCCTTCTCGACGATGTCGGTCGACTCGCCGATGGCGCGGCGAAACAGCGCCGTGTGCTCGAGCAGCGGCGTGCGCATGTGCCGGTAGCCGTAGCGCGCGAACCACGCGGCGACCACGCCCTCGAGCCGCAGACGCCGCTCGGCCTCGTCGGGCAATACGTCGTTCATGCCGCGCACGGCCTGCAGGGGCGTGCTCACGACTCAGGCGGCCTTGATCGGAATGTTGCGGGCGCGCCCGCGGGCCGCGCCCGGCGCGTAGTTCCTGCGGACGTAGGCCTCGACGATCGCCTGGAACTCCTCGGCGATGCGCTCGCCCTTCAGGGTGACGGTCTTCGCGCCGTCGACGTACACCGGCGCCACCGGCGTCTCGTTCGTGCCCGGCAGGCTGATGCCGATGTCGGCGTGCTTGGATTCGCCTGGGCCGTTCACCACGCAGCCCATGACCGCGACGCGCATCTCCTCGACGCCGGGGTAGGCCGCGCGCCACTGCGGCATCTGCGCGCGCAGGTAGCCCTGGATGCGCGCGGCGAGCTCCTGGAAGGTGGTGCTGGTGGTGCGGCCGCACCCCGGGCAGGCGGCGACCATCGGCGTGAACGAGCGGATGCCCATGGTCTGCAGGAGCTCCTGCGCCACCACCACCTCGCGCGTGCGCTCGCCGCCCGGATCCGGCGTCAGCGAGATGCGGATCGTGTCGCCGATGCCTTCCTGCAGCAGCACGGCGAGCGCGGCGCTCGAGGCGACGATGCCCTTCGAGCCCATGCCCGCCTCGGTCAGGCCGAGGTGCAGGGCGTAATCGCAGCGGCGCGCGAGCTCGCGGTACACCGCGATCAGGTCCTGCACCTGGCTCATCTTGCAGGAGAGGACGATGCGCTCGCGCGCGAGGCCCAGCGCTTCGGCGGCGCGCGCCGACTCGAGCGCGGAAGCGATCACCGCCGCGCGCGTCACCTCGGCGGCCTCCAGCGGCTGCGCGCGGCGCGCGTTCTCGTCCATCATGCGCGCCAGCAGCTCGGCGTCGAGGCTGCCCCAGTTCACGCCGATGCGCACCGGCTTGCCGTGGCGCACCGCGGTCTCGATCATGGTGGCGAACTGCTCGTCGCGCTTCGCGCCGCGGCCGACGTTGCCGGGATTGATGCGGTACTTGGCGAGCGCGCGCGCACAGTCGGGAAACTGCGCGAGCAGCTTGTGGCCGTTGAAGTGGAAATCGCCGATGAGCGGCACGGCGCAGCCCAGGGCGTCGAGCCGCGCGCGGATCGGCGCCACCTGCGCCGCTGCCTGCGGCGTATTCACGGTGATGCGCACGAGCTCCGAGCCCGCGGCGGCCAGCTCGGCCACCTGGCGCGCGGTCGCCGCCGCATCGGCCGTATCCGTGTTGGTCATGGACTGCACGACGACGGGCGCGCCGCCGCCGATGGCCACGGGACCCACCATGACGCGGCTGGAGATCCTGCGCCCGGGCATGGCTACTGCAGCGTGAAGCGCGCCACTTCGAC
>CAZAEG010000183.1:0-3173 GCA_964484035.1 uncultured Enterobacteriaceae bacterium
ATGTCGCGGTCCATCGGCGGCAGGTCGTTGATCACGCGGGTGCCGATCAGGATCTCGCCCGAGGTGATCTCCTCCAGCCCCGCCACCATGCGCAGCGTGGTCGTCTTGCCGCAGCCCGAGGGCCCGACCAGCACCATGAACTCCTTGTCGCGAATTTCGAGATTGACGTCCTTGACGGCGTGAAAGCCATTCTCGTAGTTCTTGTTCAGATCGCGGATCGTGACGGTCGCCATGGCAGTACGAGGCCCTATCCCTTGACCGAGCCGGTGAGGCCGGTGACGTAATATTCGACGAAGAACGAGTACACCAGCGCGACCGGTATCGAGCCGAGCAGCGCCCCGGCCATCAATTGGCCCCAGAAAAAGATGTCGCCACGGATGAGTTCCGACACCACGCCCACCGGCACGGTCTTCAGCTCCGCCGAGGACATGAAGATCAGCGCGTAGATGAACTCGTTCCACGACAGCGTGAAGGCGAAGATGCCCGCCGAGAGAATGCCCGGGATGGCCACCGGAAAGATGATCCGGATCATCGCGCCGAAGCGCGTCGCGCCGTCGATGCGCGCGCACTCCTCGAGCTCCTTCGGGATGGTCTTGAAGTAGCCCATCAGCAGCCAGGTGCAGAACGGGATCAGGAAAGTGGGGTAGGTGAGCATCAGCGCCCAGGGCGTATTGCCCAGGTGCAGGTCGCGAATGATGTCGGCGAGCGGAATGAACAGCAGCGTCTGCGGCACGAGGTAGGTGATGAAGATCGCGGTGCCGAGGAATTCCGACCCGCGGAATTTCAGGCGCGCCAGCGCGTAGCCGGCGAACATGCCGCAAACGAGCGAGATGAAAGTCGAGACTGTCGCGATCAGCATCGTGTTCCACAGCCACTTCGGGAACGCGGTGGTCTGCAGCAACCCCCTGAAGTGCTCCAGGGTCGGCTCCAGCGTCCAGAACGGGGTCGCGCTCGCCTGCCGCCAGGTGCGGTACAGCTCATGGTCCGGGCGCAATGCCGTCACCGCCATCCAGTAAAACGGGAACAGCGTGAACAGGATGAACACGGCTATCGGCAGGTAGAAGTAAATCCACTTCTTCCACTTGCGCTCGATCAGCATCGGCTAGGCCCCTTCCATGCGTTTCATGAACCGGAGTTGAGCCCAGACCACCGCGAACAGCACCGGGAACATGAACAGCGACAGCGCCGCCCCTTCGCCCAGCAGCCCCGAAGCGACGCCCACCTGGTAGGCGTAGGTGGCGATCAGGTGGGTGGAGTTGGCCGGGCCGCCGCCGGTCAGCACGTAGATCAGCTGGAAATCCGAGAAGGTCTGGATCACCGAGAACACCACCACCACCAGCGTCACCGGCAGCAGCAGCGGCCAGGTGACGTGCCAGAAACGGTTCCAGGCATTGGCGCCGTCGAGCGCCGCCGCCTCGTGCAGGTCCGGGTTGATAGTCTGCAACCCCGCCAGCAGTGTGATGGCGAAGAACGGCATCCCGCGCCAGGTATTGACCAGCACGGCGCACCACATCGCCCAGTCCCCGTCGGACAGGAACGGCAGCCGGTCGGTGATCAGCCCGGTGTGGAACAGCAGCCAGTTCATCACGCTGAACGTGGGATCGAACATCCAGCGCCAGGCGAACGTCGAAAGCACCGTCGGGATGATGAACGGCAGCAGCATCGAAGCGCGGATCAGGCGCTTGAAACGGAAGTGCCGGTTCAGCAGCAGCGCCAGCCACATGCCCAGCGCGAACTTGAAGATGGTGGCCCAGAACGTGTAGAACACGGTGTTCTTGAACGCGATCTGGAAGATGGTGTCGCTCCAGGCCTTGGCAAAGTTCTCCAGGCCCACGAAATGACCCGGATCCCCCACCCGGATGCTGGTCAGCGAGTACCACAGCGCCATCACGAACGGATAGGCGATGAAAATCAGGAGAATGGCCACGCCCGGGACGAGCAGCGCGGTCGCGAGCAGCTTTTCGCTCTCGAGCATCCGGCTCATGCGCGAAACCCGAACGCGCTCGCCGGGGAGCGCCGCACCTGCGGCACTCCCCGCGCCCACTGCTACGGGGTCCTTCAAGACCTGACGATCACTTATAGATCTTGGCGAGCTCGCCCGCAGCCCACTTCACCGACTCCTCGGGCTTCATCTTGCCGTTCGCGGCCTGCGCGTACATGTCGACGATGATGTACTTGTTCCACGCCTCGGCGGCCTTCTTGTCCGGCGCGCCGCCGAATCCCATGTGGCGGCCCTTTTGCGACGCGGTCTTGAACGGCAGCATCACCGGGTCCACGTTCCACATCGGGTGGTTCTCCCACTGGGTCGTGGGCGCGATCGCGAATCCCTTCTGCACCACGACCCACTTCTCGTAGTTCGCAGGCGTGTGCGCCCAGCGCAGGAATTCCTTCGCCCCCTTGGCGTTCTTCGTGTACTTCATCACCATGTGAGTGAACGCCGTGTGGTAGGGGAACTGCCCCTTGGGCCCGGCGGGTAGCGGCGCGTGCAAGATGTCAGTATGCAGCGGCGCGCCCTTCTCGGTCTTGAACTTGTCGGCGCCGTTCAGCGCGGCGACGTAGATCGAGGCACCGTTCAGCGACGCGCAGATGTCGCCGGAGAGGAAAGAGCGATTGTTGTTGCTGTCGTCCCAGGCAAGCCCGCCCTCGTCGTGCGCGTCCTTCCAGAACTGGGTCATGAAACGCACCGACGCGACGGTTTCCTTGGAGTTGAGCACTACCTTGCCCTTGGCATCGACTTCCTGGCCGCCGTAGGACCACATCAGCGGATAGGCGAAGGTCGGCGCGTCACCGAAGGTGTGGCCGAGCGTCTGGCCGATCGGGCGTTTTGCCGCCTTCAGCTTCTTTCCGGCCTCGTGGTACTGCGCCCAGGTCTTGGGAAATTCCTTGACGCCGATTTCGTCGAACCAGGACTTGCGGTACGCGAGCAGCGCCGGCACCGTCGCCCAGGGCATCGCGACCCACTTGCCGCCGACCGTGCACATCGCCTTCGGCAGGGTGTAAATGCCGCCCTGCGCCTTGCCGACTTCCCCGGCGACGTCGCTCACGTCCACTGCGCCCGCGGCATAGAGTTGCGGATAGTTGTTGAGCAGCATGATGATGTCGGGCCCGCTGCCCGACTGGATTCCCGCGGTGGCCCGCGCCGGGATGTCGTTGGCGTTGACGGTCTCGACGTT
>CAZAEG010000184.1:0-5222 GCA_964484035.1 uncultured Enterobacteriaceae bacterium
GACTTGCCGAACACCAGCAGGTCGAGCAGCGAGTTGCAGCCGAGCCGGTTGCCGCCATGCACCGACACGCACGAGCATTCCCCTGCCGCGTAGAACCCGGGCACGATGGCCTCGGGGCTCGCGCCTTCCGGCGCCACCACCTGCCCCATGTAGTTGGCGGGGATGCCGCCCATCTGGTAATGCGCCGTCGGCACCACCGGGATCGGCTCGCGCACCGGGTCGGCGTTGGCGAACTTGATGGCGATCTCGCGGATGCCCGGCAGGCGCTGGTTGATCACCTCGGGCCCCAGGTGATCGAGCTTGAGCATGACGTGATCGGCCTCGGGCCCGCAGCCGCGGCCTTCCTTGATCTCGGTGGTCATCGCGCGCGACACGACATCGCGGCTGGCGAGGTCCTTGGCGTTCGGCGCATAGCGCTCCATGAAGCGCTCGCCGTCCTTGTTGAGCAGGTAGCCGCCTTCGCCGCGCACGCCCTCGGTGATCAGCACGCCCGCGCCGTACACCCCGGTCGGGTGGAACTGGTAGAACTCCATGTCCTGCAGGGGGACGCCCGCGCGCGCCGCCATGCCCAGACCGTCGCCCGTGTTGATGTAGGCATTGGTCGAGCTGTGGAACATCCGCCCCGAGCCGCCCGTGGCGAACAAGGTCGCCTTCGCCTGGAAGATCGAGACCTCGCCGGTTTCCATCTCGAGCGCGGTGACACCGATGACAGCGCCGTCCTGCGGGTCGCGGATCAGGTCGAGCGCCATCCACTCGACGAAGAACTGCGTGCTCGCGCGCACGTTCTGCTGGTACAGCGTGTGCAGCATGGCGTGGCCGGTGCGGTCGGCGGCGGCGCAGGCGCGCATCGCCATTTTCGGGCTGCCGTAGTCCTGCGTGTGACCGCCGAAGGGACGCTGGTAGATGCGGCCGTTCTCCAGCCGATCGAAGGGCATGCCCATGTGCTCGAGCTCGACCACCACCTCATTCGCGCGCCGGCACATGTACTCGATCGCGTCCTGGTCGCCGAGATAGTCGGAGCCCTTGACCGTGTCGTACATGTGCCAGTGCCAATTGTCCTCGGCCGAATTCGCGAGCGGCGCCGCGACCCCGCCCTGCGCCGCCACCGTGTGCGAGCGCGTCGGGAAAACCTTGGTCAGCACCGCCACCTTGAGGCTGGCGCGCGCCAGCTCCAGCGCCGCGCGCATGCCCGAGCCGCCCGCGCCCACCACGATCGCGTCGAACCGGCGCACCGGAAGCGCCACGCTCATCTCCAGAGGATCTGCACGGTCCAGCCGAGGTAACCGGCGATCACCAGCAGCACCGCCACCTCGAGCGTCAGCCGCGCGCCCGTCGGCTTCACGTAATCCATGAGGATGTCGCGCACCCCCACCCACGCGTGCCACGCGAGGCTGGCAGCGAACAGCAGCGTCGCGACGCGCATCCAGCCCTGGGTGAAGAGATCCTTCCAGACCGCGTAGCGGATGGGCGCGCCGCCGATCACCACCACCAGCAGGATCACCGTGTAAAGCGCCATGATCGCGGCGGTGATGCGCTGCGCCAGCCAGTCGCGCAGCCCGTAATGCGCGCCGACGACGACGCGCTCTACCACAGCAGCGCCCCCGCCCATGCGGTGAGTGCCAGGCTCGCCACCAGCACGACGATGCCCGTACGCCTTGCCGTTGCAAGATCGACCCCCCGGTCCAGGTCGAGAAACAGAAAGCGGATGCCGGCGCAGAAATGATGGCAATAGGCCCAGACCAGCACCAGCAGCGACAGCTTCACGGGCAGCAGCCCCAGATAACGGCGCATCGCGTCGAACCCCGCCTCGGAGGCGAGGCTGCGGTCGAGCACGAACAACAGCCACACCACCGCCAGAAACAACAGCAAGCCGCTGATCCGGTGCAGGATCGATACCCAGCCGGCGACCGGCAGCCGGATCTCGAAAAGCAGCGCGGCGAGGCTCAGGTACTTCGGCCGCGGTTTTCTTATCGTTGCGTTCGCCATGTGGGGGTGGGCGCGGGTGGCGACCGGGTTCGATTATAGCGCCGTAGCGCATTGATTGAGTTCCCTTTGTGCACTGCGTTTCGCGCACACGCTGCGGTAGAATTGCAGGCCTTCTTCGCCTCGCATCCGGAGCTACTGCTCATGTCCAAACCGCCCGTCCGTGTCGCCGTCACCGGCGCCGCCGGCCAGATCGGCTACTCGCTGTTGTTTCGCATCGCCAGCGGCGACATGCTCGGCAAGGACCAGCCGGTGATCCTGCAGCTGCTCGAGATCCCGGACGAGAAGGCGCAGAAGGCCCTGAAGGGCGTGATGATGGAGCTCGACGACTGCGCCTTCCCGCTGCTGCACGGCATGCTGCCGGCGTCCGATCCGCGCATCGCGTTCAAGGACGCCGGGATCGCGCTCCTGGTGGGCGCGCGCCCGCGCGGGCCCGGCATGGAGAGGAAGGACCTGCTCGAGGCGAACGGCAAGATCTTCGCGCCGCAGGGCCAGGCGCTCGACGCGGTCGCCAGCCGCGAAGTCAAGGTGCTGGTCGTCGGCAATCCCGCCAATACCAACTGCCTGATCGCGATGAACAACGCGCGCAGCCTGAAGCCCGCGCAGTTCACGGCGATGATGCGCCTGGACCACAACCGCGCCACTTCGCAGATCGCGCAGAAAATCGGCAAGCCGAACGCCGCGGTGAAGAAGGTGACGGTGTGGGGCAACCACTCCGCGACGCAGTATCCCGACGTGTTCCAGGCCGAGTGCGACGGCCGCAAGGTCTGGCCGATGATCAACGACCCGGCCTGGCTCGAAGGCACGTTCATCCCCACGGTGCAGAAGCGCGGCGCGGCCATCATCGAGGCGCGCGGCCTGTCTTCGGCCGCCAGCGCCGCCAACGCCGCGATCGACCACATGCGCAGCTGGGTGCTCGGCACGCCGGCGGACGACTGGGTGAGCATGGGCGTGCCGGCGGACGGCAGCTACGGCATCGCCGCGGGGGTGCTCTACGGCTATCCGGTGACCTGCAAGGACGGCCGCTACGAGATCGTGAAGGGCATCGAGGTCTCCGAGTTCAGCCGCAAGCGCATGGACGCGACGCTGAAGGAGCTGCACGAGGAGCGCGACGGCGTGAAGCATTTGCTCGGCGCATGAGCCCCGGGGCGAAGTTCAGGCAGGCGTTGAAGGAGGAGCGGCCGCTCCAGGTCATCGGCGCGATCTGCGCCTATCATGCGCGCCTCGCGCAGCGCACCGGCTACCGGGCGCTGTACCTCTCGGGCGGCGGGGTCGCCGCGGGGTCGCTCGGCCTGCCCGATCTCGGCATCTCCAATCTCGACGATGTGCTCATCGACGTGCGCCGCATCACCGACGTCTGCGAGCTGCCGCTGCTGGTCGACTGCGACACGGGCTTCGGCGCGAGCGCCTTCAATGTCGGCCGCACCGTGCGCTCGCTGATCAAGGCCGGCGCCGCGGCGACGCACATCGAGGACCAGGTCGGCGCCAAGCGCTGCGGCCATCGCCCGGGGAAGGAATTGGTCCCGGCCGAGGAGATGTGCGACCGCATCAAGGCTGCGGTGGATGCCCGCACCGATGCGCACTTCGCGATCATGGCGCGCACCGACGGCCTGGCGGGCGAAGGCCTCGAGGCGGCGCTCGCGCGCGCCGCACAGTACGCCGAAGCCGGCGCCGACATGATCTTCCCGGAAGCGGTCACCGAGCTCGGGCAGTACCGCAGGTTCGTCGACACCGTGAAGGTGCCGGTGCTCGCCAACATCACGGAATTCGGCAGCACGCCGCTGTTCACGCTCGACGAGCTGCGCTCGGCCGGCGTCGCCATCGCCCTCTACCCGCTGTCTGCGTTCCGCGCCATGAACCAGGCTGCGCTCGCCGTCTACCAGTCGGTGCGGCGCAACGGCACGCAGAAGGACGTCCTCGCCACGATGCAGACGCGGGACGAGCTGTACGACTACCTCGACTACCACGCGTACGAGAATAAACTCGATGAGCTCTTTGCCCGACGCCCCTAAGCCCAAGAAATCGGTCGCGCTCTCGGGCGTGACCGCCGGCAACACCGCGCTGTGCACGGTCGGCCGCACCGGCAACGACCTGCACTACCGCGGCTACGATATCCTCGACTTCGCCGACGAGGCGCAGTTCGAGGAAGTCGCCTACCTGCTGGTGCACGAGAAGCTGCCCACCGCGGCCGAGCTCGCCGCCTACAAGGCGCGGCTGAAGCAGCTGCGCGGCCTGCCCGCGCCGCTGAAGACCGTGCTCGAGCAGCTGCCGAAGAGCGCGCACGCGATGGACGTGCTGCGCACCGGCTGCTCGGTGCTCGGCACGCTCGAGCCCGAGGCGGAGGCGCACACGGTCGAGGGCGCGCGCGCCATCGCCGACCGGCTGATGGCGTGCTTCGGCTCGATGCTGCTGTACTGGCATCACTACGCGAAAGCCGGCAAGCGCATCGAGACCGAGACCGACGACGATTCCATCGGCGGGCACTACCTGCACCTGCTGCACGGCAAGCCGCCGCCGGCGTCGCACGTGCGCGCCATGCACACGTCGCTCGTGCTCTACGCCGAGCACGAGTTCAACGCCAGCACCTTCACCTGCCGCGTGATCGCCGGTACCGGATCGGACCTGTACTCGGCCATCACCGGCGGCATCGGCGCGCTGCGCGGCCCCAAGCACGGCGGCGCCAACGAAGTCTCGGACGAGATCCAGAAGCGCTACCGCTCCGCCGACGAAGCCGAGGCCGACATCCGCCGGCGCGTAGCGGCCAAGGAGGTGGTCATCGGCTTCGGCCATCCGGTGTACACGATCGCCGACCCGCGCAACAAGGTGATCAAGGCGGTGGCCGAGCGCTTGTCGCAGGAAGCGAAGGACATGAGGCAGGTTCAGATCGCCGAGCGCATCGAGTCGGTGATGGCAGCCGAGAAGAAGATGTTCGCCAACCTCGACTGGTTCAGCGCCGTGTCCTACAGCAAGATGGGCGTGCCGACGCTGCATTTCACGCCGCTGTTCGTGATCTCGCGCACCAGCGGCTGGGCGGCGCACGTCATCGAGCAGCGCGTCGACGGCAAGATCATCCGCCCGAGCGCCAACTACACCGGGCCCGAGAACCGCGAATGGATCCCCCTGGAGAAGCGTTGAGATGTACGAATCGGACCTGACCAAGTTCATGAAGGAATTCCTCAAGGAGCATCCCGAGGAGATCGAGTCGCAGCGAAAGGGGCGCGCTATCTGGTGGGACAAGA
>CAZAEG010000185.1:0-2864 GCA_964484035.1 uncultured Enterobacteriaceae bacterium
CTTGAGCGGGTTGAAGTGGAACAGGCCGAGCACCGTAGGGCCGACGATCATGCCCACGGCGAGATAGATGATCGCAGTGGTGAGCGGCAGGCGCTGCATGGCCGGCGCCACGAGGCCCATGGCGAGCATCAGCAGGCCGACGACGAGAAAACCGATGGCGCTGGTCATGCGCGGGCGTTACGGCGCGCCGGGCTAGCGCCGGTTCGGCGAGCGCGCGGCGCGCGCCTCCGCGGCCGCGGAGCGGGCGGCGGGCGCGGGCTTCGCCGCGGCGTCGCGCGTCGGGCTGAAGTCGAGGTTGATCATGTCACCGAGCGCATCGGCGTAGGTCTCGCGCACCTTGCGCATCACCGGCAGCGCCTTGGCGAACGCCTCGGCGAGCGAGGGGTCGAACTGCTTGCCGAAGCCCTGCGTGATCTGCGCCGCGGCTTCGTCCACCGTAAGCGGCTTCTGCCGGTAGAACTGCGTCGCGGTCATCGACTCGAACGCGTCGACCAGCGCCATGATGCGTCCCGGCCACGGGATCTCGTTGCCCGTCAGCTTCTTCGGGTAGCCCGCGCCGTCCCAGCGCTCGTGATGCGTGAGCGCGAGCGTGCGCGCGAGCGCCAGCACCGGGTCCTTGTGCTCGCCGATGATCTCGGCGCCGAGCTCGGGATGCCGGCGCATGCGCTCCAGGTCGGGCGCGGACAGCTTGCCGGGCTTGCGCAGCACCTCCGAGGGCACGGCCAGCTTGCCGATGTCGTAGAGCGGCGAGGCCTTCTGCATCAGCTCGGCCATCTCGGGCTTGAGGCCCGCGGACTGCGTGAGCAGCTTCGCGTACTGGCTGACGCGCTGCACGCGGTTGCCGGCGGCGGCGCTTTCGTGGAATTCCATGGCGCGCGCGAGCCGCCGGATGAGCTGCGAGCGCGCGTCCTCGAGCTGCGCGGTGCGCTCCTGAACCTCGCGCTCGAGCACCGCCTGGCGGCCGGCGAGCGCGAGATGGATGCGCACGCGCGCCAGCAGCAGCCTGGCGTTGATCGGCTTGGTGAGGTAGTCGACCGCGCCCAGGTCGAGCCCCTCGAGCTGCTCGGCCGGCTCGACGTGGCCGGTGAGGAAGATCACCGGGATGCGCGCGGTGGCCGGGTCTTCCTTCAGCAGCTGGCAGATCTCGTAGCCGGTAGCGCCCGGCATCTCGACGTCGAGCAGAATCAGGTCGGGCTGCGGCGCCGCAGCAGCGAGCGTCAGGGCGTCGCCGCCGTCGGTGGCGAGCTTCACCTGGTACTCGGAAGAGAGCGCCTTGCCGATCAGGGCGAGCAGGTCTTCAGCGTCATCCACCGCGAGGATGACGGGCCGGGAATCGGTCTGGCTCACCCCGGCAAGTCTACCTGCTGGTTCGCAGCAACGCTTGACGTGGAACGCGTTCATGTATAATCCGCGCCGCTGGTTTCCTCAAGCAGTTCCGCAGGCTCTTGTCTTTCCCGCGTCTTCTACTTGGTGTTCCGGCAGTGGGCGCAAGCCCGTGACCCGTTAATTTTTTCTGAAAGGCATTTCGACATGGCAACTGGAACAGTCAAGTGGTTCAACGACGCGAAGGGCTTCGGCTTCATCACCCCGGACGGCGGCGGCAAGGACCTGTTCGCGCATTTCTCGGCGATTCAGGGCTCGGGCTTCAAGAGCCTGAAGGACGGCCAGAAGGTCTCCTTCGACGTCACCACGGGACCGAAAGGCGACCAGGCGACGAACATCAAGCCGATGTAACTGTTGGCTTCACGCAGCAAGCAAGAAGAAGGGGGTCAGAAAAGTTGTTCTGACCCCCTTTTCTATTCGTACAGGCCTTTGGCGCGCGCCTTGTGCGCGGCGAGCGCCGCCAGCGCTTCGAGGCTGGGCGCGGCGATGCCGGCGGCGCGCGCGAACCACAGCGGCGCCATGAGGATGGCGTCGATCTCCATCGGCCGGCCGCGCTCGTAGTCCTGCAGCATCGAGGTCTTGTGCTGCGGCCCGCCCGACTGGTGGGGCGGGGGCAGCGGCGCGCCGGCGGTGTCGAAGCCGTGCGCCGCGGCAATGCCCCTGGCTTCCTCCTGCGCGCGCCGGCGCAGCTCGGCGAGCGCCGGGTCCGCCATCGTCGCCTTCACCGTCTCGCCGGTCACCACGCCGAGCGCGGAGCTGCCGGCGTTGATGACGAGCTTCGCCCAGACCGAGCGGCGGATGTCGTGCTCGAGCGGCGCCTGGACTTCGGCCTGCTCGAGCGCCGCGCGCAACCGCGCCACGCGATCCGACTCGTTGCCGCCGGGCTCGCCGAGCACGAGGACGTTGCGCTGCGGCGCATTGTTGCGCACCACCCCAGGCGCCACCACTTCGTTGGCCGAGTAGATCACGCCGCCGATCACCCGCTGCGGCGCCACCGCGCGCGCCAGCGCGCCGCCCGGGTCGAGCCGCGCGAGCTCGGGCGGCGGGGGCCGCCCCGAGAGCCCCTCCCCGTACCACCACGGGATGCCGTTCTGCGCGAAGACCACCCCCGTGTCGGGCCCGAGGAGCGGCCCGATCCCCGCGGCCAGCGCGTCGAGGCCGGTGGCTTTCAGCGTCACCAGGACATGATCCACGCGGCCCAGGTCCGCGGCGCGCTCCGCCGCCCGCACCTTGCCGACGATGCGCCGCTCGCCCTTCAGCAGGGCGAGCCCGTTACTGCGAATCGCCTCGAGGTGCGCGCCGCGCGCCACCACCGACACCTCGTGCCCCGCGGCCGCGAGCTGCGCCGCAAGATGGCCGCCGACCGCGCCGGCGCCGTAAACGCAGATTTTCACGCCGCCTCTCCGTTAAAGTGTCGCCATGCACACGTTCGCCAAGGTGGTGCTGTACACCGATCGCGACGGGCGCGCGCGCTTTCGCGA
>CAZAEG010000186.1:0-3198 GCA_964484035.1 uncultured Enterobacteriaceae bacterium
AGGCTCATCGGCTGCAGGAACAGGCCGAAGCCCGAGCGCACGCCAAAGCCGATGCACAGGATGACGCAGCCGGCGACGAGGACGGCGGTCGGGCTGCGCAGGACGGACGGTTTCACGGGCCGCAGTCTATCGCGCCGCCGCAGCGCGCGCCGGAACAGTTGCGCAGCTAAATGGGGACTGTCCCCATTATCTTCGTGACCTGCGGCAGGTCGCAGGCGAGGATCGCCTGGCGCAGGGCCTCGATCGCCTGCGGCCGCGGGAAGCTCTTGCGCCACGCCAGCACCACGCGCCGGTCGGGCACCGGCCGCGCGAACGGCCGGAAGCGGATCAGGTCGCCCGCGCCCTCGCCCGCATGCACCGCGGTCGAAGGCAGCACGGTAATGCCGACGCCGCTCGCCACCATCTGGCGGATGGTCTCGAGCGAGCCGCCTTCGAGGGTGCGTGCGAGCGTGCCGCGCGGGCCGCGCTGCACCGCGGAGCACAGGTCGAGCACCTGGTCGCGGAAGCAGTGCCCGGCACCGAGCAGCAGCAGGTGCTCGCGGGTGAGCTCGTCCGCGGAGATGTGCTTCTTCTTCTCCAGCGCATGTCCCTGCGGCAGCGCCACCATGAACGGCTCGTCGTACACCGCGCGCGTCGCCACCCCCGGCTCGGCGAACGGCAGCGCCACGACGATGACGTCGACCTCGCCCTGCTTGAGCGCCTCGCCGAGCTTGTGCGTGTAGTTCTCCTGGATCAGCAGCTGCATGGTCGGCGCCTTCTTGCGCAGCACCGGAATGAGCTTCGGCAGCAGGTACGGCCCGATGGTGTAGATGGCTCCGAGGCGCAAGGGCCCCGCGAGCGGATCCTTGGCGCTCTGCGCGATGTCCTTGAGGCGCGCCGACTCCTCGAGCACGCGCTGCGCCTGCTCCACCACGCGCTGCCCGACCGGCGTCACCGTGACCTCGCCGGGGCCGCGCTCGAACAGCACCACGCCCAGCTCCTCTTCCAGCTTCTTGATCGCCACCGAGAGCGTCGGCTGCGACACGAAGCAGGACTGCGCGGCGTGGCCGAAGTGGCGCTCGCGCGCCACCGCGACGATGTAGCGCAGCTCGGTGAGCGTCACTTGCGGCGCGCGCGCAGGTACAGCGGGATGCCGAGCGCCATCACCACGATGCCGGCGAGCACCGCGGCGCCGAAGCTGGCGGCGAAGCGCACGTAGTTGACGCTCGAGTACAGCATGTAGGCGCAGGTGCCGCAGAACACGAGCGGCACCAGCGGGTAGAGCGGCACGCGGAAGCTCTCGGGACGCCCGAGGCGCGCGCGGAACACGAACAGCGCCACGCCGCAGGCGAGGAAGAAAGTCCAGAACACCGGCGTGGTGTACGCCACCATCGACGAGAAGCCGTCCGGCGTGAACGACGCGGCGAGCACCAGCACGAGCGTCAGCGCGCCCTGCACCAGCAGGGCGTTCGCCGGCGTGCTGCCCGCCTCGCGCCAGGCGCCGAGGAAGCCGAGCATCGGGAAATCGCGGCCGAAGGCGTAGTTCATGCGCGCCCCGGTGATGATGGCGGCATTCATGGTGGTGAGTGCGGCCACGCACACCAGCAGCGCGATCGCCGTCGCGCCGCCGTCGCCCGCCACCCGGCGCATGACGTCGGCCGCCACCGCCGGCGAGTCGCGCATGCCCGCCAGCCCGAGCGCGCTGTAATAGCTCAGGTTCACCACCAGGTAGAGCGCCGTCACGGCGAGGATGCCGCCGATGAGAATCCGCAGCATGCTGCGGCGCGGCTCGTGCACCTCGCCGGCGATGTAGGCGGCTTCGTTCCAGCCGCCGTAGGTGAGCAGCACGAAGATCATCGCCAGTCCGAGGTTGGCGGCGCCGGGCTTCGTCGCCGCCGACGCCTCGGCCGGCGGCGGGGCGAAAAAGCCGGCGACGGCGACCGCCGTGAGCGCCACCAGGAGCGCGGCGCCGAGCACCTTCTGCAGGTTCTTGCTCTGCGACGTGCCGGCGAGGTTGAGCGCGGTCAGGGCGAGAACGCCGAGCGCGGCGTAGAGCGCCGCGCCGCGCGTGCCGAGCGACAGGATCTGCTGCGCGTAGTCGCCGAACACGTACGCCACCGCGGCGATGGCGCCGGTCTGCACCACGGTCATGCGCGACCACGCGAACACGAAGGAGGCGCCGCCGCCGTAGGCGCGCTCGAGAAACCGGTACTCGCCGCCGGTTTCCGGGAAGCGCCCGGAGAGCTCGACGTAGACCAGCGCGCCGCACAGCGAGGCAATGCCGCCCGCGATCCACACCAGGGCGAACGTCAGGCCGTCGGGCACGTTGCCGGCGACGATCGAGGGGGCCCTGAAGATGCCCGCGCCCACCACCATGCCCACCACCAGCAGCACGCCGTCGGGCACCGTGAGCAGCGGCCTCGGGGCCGCCGCGGTCATTGCTGCTGCCTTTGCGCCGTCCATGGTTGCGTCCTCGTGTGCACGCCGTCGGAAATGGTCAGCTCGCCCGCGATGCGCCCGCCGTCGATGCGCCCCGCGAACAGGTGGTTCCAGGCGTGGCCGTCGACCAGCCCGCTGATCACCAGCTTGATCTCGGCGCCGCGCAGGCGGCTCGCGCGCACCAGAAGATCGCGGCCCTGCGCGCGCACGTCGACCGTGAGCTCCTGGAAGCGCTGCGCAATGTCCAAGGTCCAGCGCCCGCCGTGCTGCGGCACCTCGCTCACCCAGCGGCCGCGCGCATCCGCTGGCACCACCCAGAGCTCGACGCGCGACAGCCCGCCGAGGCCGACGGCCTTCTCGGGCACGCGCAGCTCCAGGCGCTCGTCGGGCGGCCACTCGCCGATGCCGCCGTCGTGCGAGACGATGCGCGTGCCGGGCTTCAACTTGAGCAGCCGCGGCAGGAGCTTGGCGTTGAACTCGGGCAGCAGGTAGAACGCCACCACGCTCGCCTGCGACAGGTCGGTGTCGAAGATGTCGCGCACCTGGAACTGCGTCCGCGCCGCCACGCCCGCTTTCTTCGCAGTGTCGGTGGCGAGACGCACCAGCGCGGGGTCGAGATCGACGCCCAGCGCCGTCGCCCCGCGCCGCGCCGCCGCGATGACGATGCGCCCGTCGCCCGAGCCGAGGTCGATCAGGTAGTCGTCGCTGCCGACCTCCGCCATGCGCAGCATGCGCTCGACGATCTCGGGCGGCGTGACCACGAACGGCACGCTGCCGTCG
>CAZAEG010000187.1:0-11099 GCA_964484035.1 uncultured Enterobacteriaceae bacterium
CTAACGTTCCCGGTAACCGGCGCGTGCCCGGCAGCCTACGTGCATGGCGGCGCGTCCGCACGCGTCCGCGTTGACCGGGAGGTTAGAAGTCATCCCTCGCACGAGAGCGATTTCAGCGCCGGTCGAGAGGGTGGAGGTGGCCGCAGGCCTTTGCACTGAGTCGTAATGAACCAGTACTGCGACACGCGGTTCTGTATCTCTTGCTCTTGGATCGCGTCCGATGATGCCCATTCGACCAGCTCTCCGGTGGGCGTGACCGTGACAGTGTAAGCAAGACCAAGAGACGTTAGCACCGCCTTGAGGAACTCGATTTCCCTCGAGTCTTTAAACGTGAGCCCCACCATCCGACTTGGCGTCGGTTTCGGTTGCTCGGCCCTTGCGCTGGTCACCGTCAGCAGCAGCGGAACCAGGATTGCGAGAAGGACGGGGCGGCGCATTAGCGCTGTGATGACTTCTAACGTTCCGCATAACCCGCCCGCAACGCGTAAGCGGAGCGGAGCAGGTGAGGGTCGGAGTTGATGCGGGGGTTAGACAGCATGGGAGCTGCCACTAGCGTTTGGGATCTCCTTCTCTAGCAGTCGAAGGTGCGTTCGCGTCTCTTCGACCTCAGCTAGTTCGGCAGGTGATAGCGCACGATACGGCACCCACTTGGAAGAAACGCCTGAATAGGCACGTTCAGCGGTGTGCTGTGCATCGGCTACGGAGTTGGCGAACCCTGCCGCCACAACGTTCCAGGAATCGTCACAATGCATCAGCAGGTATCGGCCCCCGACGAGATCCTCGCATATCGCGAGTCGCGGCACAGGATCGAGCAACCGTTCGCTAGCATAGACCGTAATGCGTCCGGTGTACGACGCCGATCCGCCGGTGACCGCGTACATTACGACGCGTGCGCTATTGAGAAGGAACGGTGGCTCCGCGACGTTGGTCATGCTGTCTAACGTTCGCAGTAACCGGCGCGCGCGGCCTGGCCTACGCAAAGCGCGGCGCTTGCGCGCGCGTCCGTGTTCACTGCGCTGTTAGCGCTCATGTTTGCGGGACAAGACCAAAAGCAATTGAATGGCAGCGTCAAGCTGGCGCTGCAGCCGAAAGTGTTCGATGACGAGACCGAACGCCGTAGCAACAGCGACGGCTACAACAGCCCGAATCGGAAATGACATCTCCGATACCACAATCACAAGGATACCTGGGAGGGTGGCAAGCCCCAGAGTCCAAAAACCACCGAGCCAGTGCCGCTTCCGATTCAGAAACTCCTCCAGATCACGCTGCAACTCAACGTCGCGAGCGAGCTGGGCTCCCAAGGTTTCCATGCTCTCCGGCCGCTGAGCCATGAGCGCTAACGTGAAGTAGGCAGCATAAAAGCCGGAATGCATTCCGCCTGTTTCTCGCCGATATCGAGGATCTTCACCGAATTCAACACGATGTCGGACACAAACGACCGACCCCAGTCCTGTTCATTGGTGTTGGCGCGATTGGGCATGCGACGGAAGTGTATGCCCACGGTAAACGCCGCGAAACTGACCCAGACTACAAGAATCGAAATAGCAGGACCTACCGGCCCTTCTTCCTCACCTCGCTCTCGATCCACCCCTTCGCCAGCGTCGTCGTCAGCCGCTCGCCCTCGGCGACGCGCCCGGCATCCGCCACCACCTCGCCGGCCGCGTTCCTCGTCAGGCTGTAGCCGCGATCGAGCACGGCGCTGGGATTCAGGCTCACCAATCCCGCCTTCATCGCCGCCAGCTGCGCGGCAAAATTATCCAGCCGCCGCGCCGCGGCCGAAGACAATCGCGCTGCCAGCTGCTCCAGCAGCTGGCGTGAAGTCCTCAGCCGCTCGCGCGGATGCACCAACCGGCGCGACAGCGCATCCACCATCTGCATCGCGTACTCAATCCGCCGCAAGGCCTCGCGCGAGGCGCGCTGCGCGAGCTCGGCCACCCTCATCAACAACTCGTCCCGCGACGGACTCACCATCTCCGCCGCCGCGGTCGGCGTCGGCGCGCGCCGGTCGGCGGCGAAGTCCGCGATGGTCACATCCGTCTCGTGCCCGACGCCGACGACCACGGGAATCGAGGAGGCGCGAATCGCGCGCGCCACGACCTCCTCGTTGAACTGCCACAGGTCCTCGATCGAGCCGCCGCCGCGCACCAGCAGCAGCACGTCGCACTCCGCACGCGAGTCGGCGATCGCCAACGTCGCCGCGATCTTCGCCGCCGCGCCTTCACCTTGCACGGGGACCGGATACACGATGACCGGTATCGACGGATTGCGGCGTTGCAGGGTCGTCAGCACGTCGCGCAATGCGGCAGCCTGTCGTGAAGTGACGACACCGACACATTTCGGGAACGCCGGGATCTCGCGCTTGGCGGCCGGATCGAACAAGCCTTCCTTTTCCAGCTGCGCCTTGAGCTTCAGGAAGCGCTCGTAGAGCGGGCCGAGGCCCGCGCGGCGCATATGCTCGACGTTCAGCTGGAAGCGCCCGCGCGGCTCGTACAGCGTGACCAGCGCCCGGGCCTCCACGCGCATGCCTTCGGCCGGCTCCCAGTCCAATGCTGCAGCGCGGCTACGGAACATCACGCAATCGACCTGCGCGGCCTCGTCCTTGAGGGTGAAATACCAGTGCCCGGAGGAGGCGGGACGGAAGTTGGAGATCTCGCCGCCGATCCAGGCGAGCGGGAAGCGCCGCTCGAGCGTCTCGCGCACGCTGCGCAGCAGCGCCGAGACGCTCACGATCGGAGCGGATGCGCGAAATAATTCTTCGTCCACGCGGCAACACTAATGCACAAGCGCCGCCGCGCGTCAAAGCGGCGCGCGGCAATGCCTTACGGAGGCCGATTCTATTCCGTAAGCTGCTGTTTCCGTGCCGGAAAGGACTGATGAATTTTTAATCGCCGCCGACTTGGAGCGGCATGCGCGGGGGAAGCGGCGCGCTGCACAGAGAAAATCCACAAACTTATCCACAGGAAATGTGGATAACGCGTGCGCCGCCTTTTTGCTAAAGTGCGCCGACAACAAAACCAAACACTGCGGAGCGCCTACTTGTTCGCCATCATCCAAGCCGCAGGCTGGCCCATCTGGCCCCTGTTGCTGGCCTCCGTCATCGCCGTGGCGCTGATCATCGAGCGCGCGGTGACGCTGCGCAGCAGCAAGATCATCCCGCCGACGCTGCTCGAGCAGGTGCTCACCGTCTACCAGCGCCAGGGCCTGAACGAGGACGTCCTGGACAAGCTCGCCCAGGACTCGCCGCTGGGCGAAGTGCTGGCAGCCGGCCTCAGGAACCGCAAGAGTTCGCGCTACGTGATGAAGGAAGCGGTGGAGGAGGCGGGCCGCACAGTGGCGCACGAGCTGGAGCGCTTCCTCACCACGCTCGGCACCATCGCCACGGCTTCACCGCTGCTCGGTCTGTTCGGCACGGTGATCGGCATGATCGAGATCTTCGGCTCGCAGTCGCCCACCGGCGGCACCAACCCGCAGCAGCTCGCGCACGGCATCTCCGTCGCGCTCTACAACACGGCGTTCGGCATCGGCATCGCGATCCCCGCGCTCATCTTCTACCGCCACTTCAGGAACAAGGTCGACGGCTTCGTCGTCGACATGGAGCAGCAGGCGGCGAAGCTGATCGACATCGTGCACGGCGAGCGCGCCGAGCACGCCTGAGGCGCCGCGTGAACTTCCAGCGCGGCCGTGAAAGGGAGCCCCTGGAGATCAACCTGGTGCCGATGATCGACGTCATGCTGGTGATCCTGATCTTCCTCATGATCACCACCACCTACTCGAAGTACACCGAGCTGCAGATCAACCTGCCGGCGGCCGACGCCGAGAAGCAGCTCGAGCGCGCCGGCGAGGTTGCGGTGCTGGTGAATGCGCAGGGGCAGTACGTCGTCAACCGCACGCCGGTGGCGTTCGTCAGCGTCGAGCAGCTCGCGGCCGAGCTGAAGCGCGCGAGTGGCGCGCTGCGCGAGCCCGTAGTGGTGGTGAGCGCCGACGCCAATGCCACGCACCAGTCGGTGGTGCGCGTGATGGAGGCGGCGCGCGCCGCCGGGTTGCAGCACATCACCTTCACGACCCAGGCGAGCCGCTAGCCACGCGCCTCCTCGCGCCGCTCTGGTACCGGCAGAACCCCGTAGCCTGGCTGCTGTGGCCGCTGAGCCTCGTGTTCCGCGCCGCGGTGTTCCTGCGGCGCACACTCTACAAGCTGCGCCTCCTCGGGAGCGCGCGCGCCGGCGTGCCGGTGATCGCCATCGGCAACCTCACCGTCGGCGGCAGCGGCAAGACGCCGCTCGCCATCCACGTCGCCGAGCTCCTCAAGTCGAAGCGCTGGTCGCCGGCGATCGTCTCGCGCGGCTACGGCGGCACCGTGAGCGCGCCGCGCGGCGTGACGCTCGCCGCCGATCCGGCCGAGGTCGGCGACGAGCCGGTGCTCATGGCGCGCCGCAGCGGCTGCCCGGTATGGGTCGGGCCGCGGCGCGCTGCGGTGATCGCGGCGCTCAGGCAGGCGCATCCCGATTGCGACGTGGTGATCCTCGACGACGGCCTGCAGCATTACGCCCTGCGGCGTGACATCGAGATCGCGGTGGTGGACGCGCGCGCCTTCGGCAACGGCTTCATGCTGCCGGCCGGGCCGCTACGCGAGCCGAAGACGCGCCTGTGGAGCGTGGACGCGGTGGTCGCGCACGGCACCGACCGGGTCAAGGGCTATGGCATGACGCTCGAGGGCGAGGAAGTGCATCGCGCGACCGATGCGCGCGAGCGCCGGCCGCTCAAGTCCTTCGCCGGGCAGCGCGTGCACGCGGTCGCCGGCATCGGCGACCCGAAGCGCTTCTTCCTGCACCTCGCGCGGCACGGAGTCATGGGGGTGCCGCACCCGTTTCCCGACCACCACCCGTTCCGCGCGGCCGATCTCGAGTTCGGCGACGACGCCCCCGTGCTGATGACCGAGAAGGACGCGGTAAAATGCAAGCGCTTCGCGCGGCCCGCGCACTGGATCCTGCCGGTGCGCGCGGTGCCCGACCCGGCGTTCGACGCGTGGCTGCAGAGGAGGCTCGGTGAGCTCGGCCATAGACCCAAGACTGCTTGAAATCCTGGTGTGCCCGCTGTGCAAGGGGCCGCTCGTGTACCGCAAGGCCGAAGGCGAGCTGGTGTGCAAGCCCGACCGCCTGGCCTACCCGGTGAAGGACGGCATCCCGGTGATGCTCGAAGACGACGCGCGCAAGCTCGATCCGACAGAAGAGATCGCGTGAGCCGCTTCGCGGTTCTCATTCCCGCGCGCTTCGCCTCCACCCGCTTTCCCGGCAAACCGCTCGCCGACCTCGCCGGCAAGCCGATGGTGGTGCGCGTGTGCGAGCGCGCGCGCCTGAGCGGCGCCGCGCCCGTGTGCGTGGCCACCGACGACGAGCGCATCGCGCAGGCGGTGCGCGCGCACGGGTTCGAGGCGCGCATGACGCGGCCCGATCACGCCTCGGGCACCGAGCGCATCGCCGAGGCCGCCGCGCAGCTCGGGCTGGCCGACGACGCGATCGTGGTCAACGTGCAGGGCGACGAGCCGCTCATCGCGCCGCAGCTCATCGCCGAAGTCGCGGCGGCGCTCCAGGCACGGCCCGAGGCGAGCGTCGCGACCGCGTGCCACCCGATCCACGACGCCGCCGAGTTCGCCAATCCGAACGTGGTCAAGGTGGTGCGCGCGGCGAACGGCGAGGCGCTCTACTTCAGCCGCGCCGGGATTCCGTTTCCGCGTGACGGGGGCGCGCCGAGCGCGCACCGTCACGTCGGCATCTACGCCTACCGCGCCGACTTCCTGCGCCGCTATGCCGGCCTCGAGCCCGCGCCGCTCGAGGCCATCGAGCAACTCGAGCAGCTGCGCGTGCTCTGGCACGGCCGTCGCATCACGGTGGTGCGCGTCGAAGGCACGCTGCCGCCCGGGGTGGACACCCCGGGCGACCTCGAAGCTGTGCTAAGACTGCTGCAATGAGACTCATCCTGCTGGGGCCCCCGGGCGCAGGCAAGGGCACGCAGGCGGCGTTCATCACGGCGAAGTACGGCCTCCCGCAGGTCTCCACCGGCGACATGCTGCGCGCGGCGGCCGAGGCGGGCACGCCGCTCGGCCTCGCGGCGCGCAAGGTCATGGACGCGGGCCAGCTGGTGTCCGACGGGATCGTCGTTGCGCTGGTGAGAGAGCGGCTGCGCGCGCCCGATTGCGCGCGCGGCTACCTGTTCGACGGCTTTCCGCGCACCCTCGGCCAGGCCGAGGCGATGAAGGCGGCGGGCGTCGCCGTCGAGCACGTGCTGGAGATCGACGTGCCCGAGGACGAGATCGTGCTGCGCATGAGCGGGCGGCGCGTGCACCCGGCCTCCGGGCGCAGCTATCATGTGAAGTTCAACCCGCCGCATGTCGAGGGGCGCGACGACGTCACGCGCGAGCCGCTCATCCAGCGCGAGGATGACCGTGAGGAAACCGTGCGCGAGCGCCTGCGGGTGTACCGCGAGCAGACCCGGCCGCTGGTGGACTACTACACCCGCTGGGCCGCCTCGGGGGACGCTCGCGCGCCGCGCTGCCATCGCATCTCGGGGCTCGGCAGCATCGACGAGATCCGCGCGCGGGCTTTCGCCGCACTCGGCTAGCCTGCTAGAATCGCGCCCTTTCCGGGGAGAATGAGCATGGCTGGCGGACTCGGTTTTGCGCTCGCATGCGCACTATTGGCGATCGTCTACGGCGTGTGGCAGAGCGCGCAGATCCTCAAGCTGCCCGACGGCAACGAGCGCATGCGCGAGATCGCCGCGGCGGTGCGCGAGGGGGCCGTGGCCTACCTCTGGCGCCAGTACGTGACCATCGCCATGGTCGGCGTGGTGCTGTTCCTCGCCATTGGCTTCACGCCGCAGCTCGGCTGGACCACGGCCTGGGGCTTTTTCTTCGGCGCACTGCTCTCGGGCGCCTGCGGCATCATCGGCATGAACATCTCGGTGCGCGCCAACGTGCGCACGGCCGAAGCCGCGCGCGTCGGCCTGAACGAGGCGCTGCAGGTGGCCTTCAAGGGCGGCGCCATCACCGGCCTCCTGGTGGTTGGGCTGGGACTGCTCGGCGTGGCGGGATTCTTCGCGCTGCTCTACGCCAACGCGCTGAAGAAGGAAGACCTGGTGCACATCATCCAGCCGCTGGTGGGCCTCGCCTTCGGCGGCTCGCTGATCTCCATCTTCGCGCGGCTCGGCGGCGGCATCTTCACCAAGGGCGCGGACGTCGGTGCGGACCTCGTCGGCAAGGTCGAGGCCGGCATCCCGGAAGACGACCCGCGCAACCCCGCGGTCATCGCCGACAACGTCGGCGACAACGTCGGCGACTGCGCCGGCATGGCTGCCGACCTGTTCGAGACCTACGCCGTCACCATCGTCGCCACGATGCTGCTCGGCGCGCTCATGCTGAAGACCGAGGCCGCGGTGATCTATCCGCTCGCCATCGGCGGCTTCGCCATCATCGCCTCGATCATCGGCACCTGGTTCGTGAAGGCGAAGCCTGGCGACAAGAACGTCATGCCCGCGCTGTACAAGGGGCTCGCCTGGGCGGGCGGCATCGCGCTCGTCGCCTTCTGGCCGATCACCCAGGTGGTGATGGGCGAGCTGCTGAAGACCACGCAGTTCGACATCGGCGGCACGATGAAGACCATCGGCGTCGGGCACCTCTACGGCACCGCCGTGGTCGGTATGGCGCTCACCGGCTTTCTCGTCTGGATCACCGAGTACTACACGGGCACGCAGTTCAAGCCGGTGCAGCACGTGGCCGAGGCCTCGAACACCGGGCATGCCACCAACATCATCGCGGGCCTGGGCGTGTCGATGAAGTCCACCGCCTGGCCGGTGCTCGCGGTGTGCGTCGCCATCATCGCCTCGTACGCGCTCGCGGGACTGTACGGCATCGCCATCGCCGCCACCTCGATGCTGTCGATGGCGGGCATCATCGTGGCGCTCGACGCCTACGGGCCGATCACCGACAACGCGGGCGGCATCGCCGAGATGGCCGACCTGCCGGACTCGGTGCGCGCGATCACCGATCCCCTGGACGCGGTGGGCAACACGACCAAGGCGGTGACCAAAGGCTACGCCATCGGCTCGGCGGGCCTTGCCGCGCTGGTGCTCTTTGCCGACTATACGCACGCGCTCGAGGCAGCCGGCAAGCACGTCTCGTTCGACCTGTCGAATCATTACGTCATCGTCGGCCTGTTCATCGGCGGCATGGTGCCGTTCCTCTTTGCCGCCATGGCGATGGAGGCCGTGGGCCGCGCTGCCGGCGCCGTAGTGGTGGAAGTGCGCCGCCAGTTCAAGGAGATCCCCGGCATCATGGCCGGCACCGCCAAGCCCGAGTACGGCACCGCGGTCGACATGCTGACGCGCGCGGCGATCAGGGAGATGATGATCCCGTCGCTCTTGCCAGTGCTTGTGCCGATCGTCGTCGGCCTCGGCTTCGGCTATGTCGGTGGCTCGGCGGCGGGCGCCCAGGCGCTCGGCGGCGTGCTGATGGGCACCATCGTCACGGGCCTGTTCGTCGCCATCTCCATGTGCACTGGAGGCGGCGCCTGGGACAACGCCAAGAAGTACATCGAGGACGGTCACCACGGCGGCAAGGGCTCCGACGCGCACAAGGCGGCGGTCACCGGCGACACGGTGGGCGATCCGTACAAGGACACCGCCGGCCCGGCCGTGAACCCGCTCATCAAGATCATCAACATCGTGGCGCTGCTCGTCGTACCCTTGATGGTGTGAGCGTCCGCAGCCCGTTCCTGGAGAGGGCCGCTTGCGCGGCCCTTTTTCTTTTCGGCGCCGCCGCGCAGGCCCAGCTCGGCGCGCCCGAGATCGCGAGCGAGCGCGTCGAGCGCGAGGCTGCAACCGCGAAGCGCCACATGGTCGTCGCGGCCGATCCGCGCGCGGTCGCGGCGGGCCTCGAGATGCTGCGCGCGGGCGGCAGCGCTGCGGACGCGGCCATCGCCGTGCAGCTCGTCCTCGGGCTCGTCGAGCCGCAGTCCTCGGGCCTCGGCGGCGGCGCGTTCGCGCTCACCTGGACGGAAGAGGAAAAGCGCGTGCGCAGCTACGACGGCCGCGAGACGGCGCCCGCGGCGGCGCGCGCCGAGCGCTTTCTCGAGCGCCACGGCAATCCCGCGCAATTCATGGCCGCGGTGCTGAGCGGGCGCTCGGTGGGCGTGCCGGGGGTGCCGCGGCTCCTCGAGGCGCTGCACCGCGCGCACGGGCGGCTGCCCTGGGCGCGCCTGTTCGAGCCGGCCCTGCGCCTGGCGGAGCAGGGCACGCGGAGAACCCGGCGGCTCGAGCGCATGCTGGAGCGCGTCCCGGAGCTTCGGGCGATGCTGCCCGCGGACCGTGCCTACGCGGCGACGCTGCGCGCGCTTGCCGCGCAAGGCGCCGACGCGTTCTCTCGCGGCGCGATCGCCGAGGACATCGTGCGCGCGGCGCGCTCCGACCTCACGCTCGCGGACCTGGCGAGCTACCGCGTCGTCGAGCGCGAGCCGCTGTGCGGCGCCTACCGCGGCCATCGCCTCTGCGGCATGGGGCCGCCGAGCTCGGGCGCGCTCGGCGTGCTGCAGATCCTCGGCCTGCTCGAGCGCACCGGTTTCCATCGCGCGGCGCCCGGCTCGGTGGAGGCGGTGCACCTGTTCAGCGAGGCGGCGCGCCTCGCCTACGGCGATCGCGCGCGCTACGTGGGCGACCCGGATTTCAATCCGGTGCCGGTCGCGCGCCTGCTGGCGCCGCAGTATCTCGAGGCGCGCGCGCGCCTGATCGGCGAGCGCTCGATGGGCTACGCGCTTCCCGGCACGCTCGATCCCGAGACGCCGGGCACGAGCCACTTGTCGGTCGTGGACGGCGACGGCAACGCCGTGGCCATGACCACCTCGATCGAGATGGGCTTCGGCAGCCGCATCCTGGTGCGCGGCTTTCTGCTCAACAACCAGCTCACCGACTTCAGCTTCCGGCCCGAGCTTCTCGGCCGGCCGGCGGTGAACCGCGTGCAGGGGGGCAAGCGCCCGCGCAGCTCCATGGCGCCGACCCTCGTCTTCGAGCGCGACGGGCGCCTGAAGATGGCGCTCGGTTCGCCCGGGGGCCTGGCAATCATCAATTTCGTGGCGAAGACGCTGGTGGCGACGCTCGACTGGCGCATGGACATCCAGGCGGCGATCTCGGCGCCGAATTTCGGCAGCACCAACGGGCCGACGTTCCTCGAGCGCGGCACCGACTTCGAGGCGCTGGGCGATGCGCTCGCCGAGCGCGGCCACGTGCTCAACTTCGCGCGGCTGACGAGCGGCCTGCACGGCATCGAGCGCATGCCGGGCGGCTGGCGGGGCGGGGCGGATCCGCGCCGCGAAGGCATCGCGGCGGGGGACTGAGAGGAGCTCGGGACAGAAAAAACCCCCGGCGCGGTTGCCGCGCGCCGGGGGCGATCCGGGGTGACCGGGGAGGAGGAGAGCCGGCCGTCCCAGCTACGGCCGCATTATTCCGCACATGGTTGCCGGGAGGCGAGGAACTATGCAACGCGGCTGAGGCGCATGAATATTTCTGGCCGTTGAAATTCGCGGCATCTCACCCTTTTGCGGGATTCCCCCCGTCGAGGCGCGCGCCTACGATGTGCCGGCATGAGCAGGCCTATTCGTAGGGGAGGGACCATGCGCACGCCGACACACGTTGCTCGCGTTCCACAGTTGAAGCTCGCCGCGCTCGCGGTGATGTCGTGCTTCGCTTCGGCCGCGCTGGCCAATCCGACCGGCGGCGTGCCGGTCGCCGGCACGGTATCGATGAGCACGCCGGCGACGAACGTGCTCGAGATCACCAACTCGCCGAATTCGATCATTCACTGGCAGGGCTTCTCCATCAATGCCGGCGAAGTCACGCGCTTCCTGCAGGACTCCGCGACCAGCGCGGTGCTGAACCGGGTGGTCACGAGCTCTCCTTCCGACATCCTGGGCACGCTGCAGTCCAATGGCCGCGTGTTCCTGATCAACCCGAACGGCATCGTGTTCGGGAATGCCGCGGTGGTGGACGTGGCGGGGCTGGTGGCGTCCAGCCTGGACCTCACGGATGCCGATTTCCTTTCCGGGCGCATGCGCTTCCAG
>CAZAEG010000188.1:0-7989 GCA_964484035.1 uncultured Enterobacteriaceae bacterium
CTGCGGGTTGCCCTTGGCGGCGAAGGCGGCGATCGGGTGCTCGGCAGCGACCGCCATGAACGTCGCACCCATCAGGGTGTCGGCGCGGGTGGTGAAGACCCAGAGCGTCTTCGACTCGCCCTGCAGCTCGTACGGGAACCCGATGCGCACGCCCGCGGAGCGGCCGAGCCAGTTCTTCTGCATCAGCTTCACCTGCTCGGGCCAGCCGTCCATCTTCGCGAGCGGCTCGAGCAGCTCCTCGGCGTACGCGGTGATGCGGAAGAAGTACATCGGGATCTCGCGCTTTTCCACCGGCGCGCCGGTGCGCCAGCCGCGCCCGTCGATCACCTGCTCGTTGGCGAGCACCGTATGGTCGACCGGGTCCCAGTTGACGGCGCCGGTCTTCTTGTACGCGAGGCCCTTGCGGTAGAGCCGCGTGAACAGCCACTGGTTCCAGCGGTAGTACTCGGGGCGACAGGTGGCGAGCTCGCGCTCCCAGTCGAGCGCGAAGCCGAGCGCCTGCAGCTGGCGCTTCATGGTGGCGATGTTGTCGTAGGTCCATTTCGCGGGCGGTACCTTGTTCGCCATCGCCGCGTTCTCCGCGGGCAAGCCGAAGGCGTCCCAGCCCATCGGCTGCAGCACGTTGTAGCCGCGCATGCGGTAGTGCCGGGTGAGCACGTCGCCGATGGTGTAGTTCCTGACGTGCCCCATGTGCAGCTTGCCCGAGGGGTAGGGGAACATCGACAGGCAGTAGAACTTGGGCCGCGACGCATCCTCGAGCGAGCGGAAGGACTTGCGGGCCTGCCAGAAGGCCTGAGCCTCCTGCTCGACGCTGCGGGGATCGTAGTGAGGCTGCATCCGTGAGGATCGGCGCGGAAGGCGCGGATTTTAGCGCATCCCCCTGCGGCGAAGACCCGGTTATGCTTGCGCCGACGGCAATGGAGGTCTCGATGAAACGCATTCTCGCAATCCTCGGTGCCGCGCTGCTCGCGGCGGCCGCGGTGGCGGCCCGGGCGGCGCCGGCCGCGGTCGTCGAAGGCGTGCAGATGCCGGCGTGGGTCGAGCGCGCCGGCGTCGGCGCCGTGCGCCGGCTGCCGCTCGCGCCGGGCATGGAGCTGCACGGCGGCGACGAGCTGCGCACCGGCGCAGGCGCGCGCATCTATGCCAAGCTCGCCGAGGGCAGTCTGGTGAAGCTCGGCGAGAACGCAAGCTTGCGCATCCTCGAGATCGCGCCCGAGCGCGACGGCTTCTTTAAGGCGGCGCTGCACGTGCTGGAAGGGGCGTTTCGCTTCACCACCGACCTGCTGGTGCAGCAGCGCCGACGCGAGGTGAGCATCCGCGTGGCCACGGTCACCGCCGGCATCCGCGGCACCGACCTGTGGGGCAAGTCGGCGCCGGAGCGCGAGATCATCTGCCTGATCGAGGGCGCGATCGAAGTCGGCGCCGCGGGCGAGGCGCCGGTGGTGATGAACGAGCCGCGCCAGTTCTACCAGCGCGTGAAGGGCGAGACGCAGCCCGTGGGCTTGGTCGAGCCGACGCAGCTCGCGCAGTGGGCGCGCGAGACCGAGATCGCCGAGGGGCGCGGCGCGGCGCGCCGCGGCGGCAGGTGGAAGGTGACGCTGGCGCGCGCGGACACGCAGAAGGCCGCGCTCGAGGTGTACGATCGGCTGCGCGACGCCGGCTACGCGGCCGAGATCTTTCCCGTCAAGTCGGGCGACGGGCACCAGTACCTGGTGCGCGTCACGCGCCTGACGAGCCAAGCCGACGCCGAGGCGCTCGCCGAGCAGCTGCGCGGCACGGCCGGCGTGCAGGAGCCGGCGGTTTCCATGTAGCGCCGCAAGCGCGAAGACTATAATCGAGGCGTTTTGTCCCTCCGCCTCGAAGAACTCAATCCCGAACAGCTCGCCGCCGTCACGCTGCCCGCCGGACACGCGCTGATCCTCGCCGGCGCGGGCAGCGGCAAGACACGCGTGCTCACCACGCGCCTCGCCTGGCTGCTGCAGACCGGCGCGGTCGCGCCCGCGGACGTGCTCGCCGTGACCTTCACCAACAAGGCGGCGCGCGAGATGCTCGCGCGGCTCACGGCGATGCTCGCCGTGAATCCGCGCGGCATGTGGATCGGCACCTTCCACGGCCTCTGTAACCGCATGCTGCGCGCGCATCACCGGGAAGCCGGGCTGCCGCGCGAGTTCCAGATCCTCGACACCCAGGACCAGCTCGCCGCGGTAAAGCGCGTGCTGCGCGCGATGAACGTGGACGAGGACCGCTACGCGCCGCGCGACGTGCAGGTCTTCATCATGGGCCGCAAGGAAGAGGGCCTGCGCGCGCGCGACGTCGCTGCGGGCGACGACACCGCGCGCCGCTACGCCGAGTTCTACGACGCCTACGACGAGCAGTGCCGGCGCGAGGGCGTGGCGGACTTCGCCGAGCTCCTGCTGCGCAGCTTCGAGCTGCTCTCGAGGAACGAGCCGCTGCGCGAGCACTACCGCGCGCGCTTTCGCCACCTGCTGGTGGACGAATTCCAGGACACCAACCGCCTGCAGTACCGCTGGCTGAAGCTGCTGGCGGGCGCGGGCGCGAGCCTGTTCGCCGTGGGCGACGACGACCAGTCGATCTACGCCTTTCGCGGCGCCAACGTCGGCAACATGGCGGAATTCGAGCGCGAGTACCCGGGCGCGCGCATCCGCCTGGAGCAGAACTACCGCTCGCACGGCAACATCCTCGAGGCCGCCAACGCGCTCATCGCGCACAACGCCAAGCGCCTGGGCAAGAACCTGTGGACGGCGGCGGGTGCGGGCGAGCCGCTGCGCGTGTTCGAGGCGCAGTCCGACGCCGACGAAGCGCGCTGGATGGTGGAGGAGATCCAGGCGCTGAAGCGCGACGGCGCGCGCCTCGGCGAGATCGCGCTGCTGTACCGCTCGAACGCGCAGTCGCGCGTGCTCGAGCACGCCCTCTTCACCGTCGGGCTGCCGTACCGCGTCTACGGGGGCTTGCGCTTCTTCGAGCGCGCCGAGGTGAAGCATGCGCTCGCCTACCTGCGCCTCGTCGCCTCGCCCGCCGACGACAGCGCTTTCCTGCGGGTGGTGAACTTCCCGGCGCGCGGCATCGGCGCGCGCACTCTGGAGGCGCTGCAGGACGCGGCGCAGGCCGCCGGCCGCAACCTCTACGAGACGGCGCTCGCCGGCCCCGGCAAGGCGGCGCCGTTCATCGCGCTCATCGAGACGCTGCGCGAGGAATGCGCGGGCCTGACGCTCGCCGAGAAGGTCGAGCACGTGCTGGCGAAGAGCGGCCTGATGGAGCACTACCGGCGCGAGCGCGAAGGCGCCGAGCGCGTGGCGAACCTGGGCGAGCTGGTGAACGCGGCGGCGGCGTTCGGCGCCGAGGACGCGGCCCTCGCCTCGGGCGAGGACGCCGATCCGCTGCTCGCCTTCCTCACGCACGCCGCGCTGGAAGCGGGCGAGCACCAGGCGGGCGAGGGCCAGGACGCGCTGCAGCTGATGACGATGCACTCGGCCAAGGGGCTGGAATTCGACGCCGTGTTCGTGAGCGGGCTCGAGGAGGGCCTGTTTCCGCACGAGCAGAGCGTGCTGGAGAAGGACGGACTGGAGGAGGAGCGGCGCCTGATGTACGTCGCGCTGACGCGCGCGCGCCGGCGGCTGTATCTTTCCCTGGCGCAGACGCGGCTCCTGCACGGGCAGACGCGCTACAACCTGCCCTCGCGCTTCATCGACGAGCTGCCGCAGGGGCTGCTGAAGTGGCTCACGCCGCGCCTGGCGGCGAAGCGCAAACCCTCGACCTTCACCGCGGGCGCCTTCACGCGCGCGGTGAAGCGCGATCCGCGCTTCGGCGGCGCGCCCGCGGGCACCGGCGGCGCACCGAGCGGCTTTCGCGTCGGCCAGAGCGTGCGCCACGCCAAGTTCGGCAGCGGCGTCATCGTCGACGCCGAGGGCCGGGGCATGGATGCGCGCGTGCAGGTGAACTTCGGCCGCGAGGGCGTGAAGTGGCTCGCCGTCGCGGTGGCGAAGCTGCAGGCGGCGTGAATCGCCGCCGCCGGACGGCGAATCTGGGTAGAATCTGTCGCACCTCGCATTCTTGGGGAAATGCCCATGACCCATCCGCTCTCCGCTCGCCTGCGCGCTGCCGGCGCCGGCCTGCTCGCTGCAATGCTTCTGGGCGCCTGCGCGACCGTCGACACGCTGCCGGCGGCCGAAATCGCCGCCGCCCAGGCGGCGATCAGCCAGGCCGAAAACATCGGTGCGAAGAACGCCGCGCCGGTCGAATTGCTGGCCGCGCGCGAAAAGCTGGAGAAGGCGGATGCCGCGGTACGCGAGGAGCGCTTCGGGGACGCACGCCGCCTGGCCGAGGCAGCCGAGGCCGACGCCATGCTCGCTGATGGCAAGGCGCGCGCGGCGAAGGCGCAGAGCGCGGCGCAAGAGCTGGTGCGCAGCAACGAGCTCCTGCGCATCGAAGCCGGGCGCAACGCGCCGCGCTGAAGCGTGCGGCACCCACAATCTGGCACAAGGACTCCTCTCATGATCAACGTCAGCGTGCGCGCCATCGCCGTGGCGGCCGTGTTGGCCGCGTGCGCGGCGGCACCGACCCAGAATGCGATGCTCGACGAAGCGCGCGCCGGCTACGAGCGCGCCGCCAACAACCCGTACGCGGCACGCGGCGGCACCGTCGAGCTGCAGAGCGCGCGCGTCGCGCTGCAGCGCGCGCAGGCTGCGCTGGAGGCGGGCGAAGGCGCCGCCATCGTCGAGCACTTCGCGTACCTGGCCAAGCGCAGGACCGAGACGGCGCTCGAAGCGGGCAAGGTCGTGGCCGGCGACGAGGCGGTGGCCGCCGCCGCGCTCGAGCGCCAGCGCATCATGATGGACGTGCGCGCGCGCGAGGCCGAGGAGATGCAGAAGCGCGCGCTTGCCTCCGCCGCCGAGGCCGACGCCGCGAGAAAGCTCGCGCTCGAGCGGCAGGAGCAGGCCGCCGCGTCCCGCAAGCAGGCCGAGGAACAGCTCGCCAAGGCGCAGGCCGCGAATGCCGCGGCGCTCGCGGCAGCCGAGGCGGCGCGCGCCGCCGACGAGCAGGCGAAGCGCCTCGCGGTGCAGCTCGAGGAAATGAAGGCCACGAAGACCGAGCGCGGCATCGTGCTCACGCTGGGAGACGTGCTGTTCGACATCGGGCGCTCCGACCTGAAGCCCGGCGCGCTGCGCACGCTCGAGCAGCTCACCGCTTTCCTGGTCGAAAACCCGGATCGCACCGCGATCATCGAGGGCCATACCGATTCGGTCGGCGCCGCCGCCTTCAACCAGCGGCTCTCGGAGGAGCGCGCGCAAGCGGTGCAGAACGCGCTCATCGAGCGCGGCATCGCGCCCGCGCGCCTGAGCGCAGTCGGCTTCGGTCCGACCAAGCCCGTGGTCGGCAACGACACAGCCGCGGGGCGCCAGCAGAACCGGCGCGTCGAGGTTATTTTGCCCGACGTGAAGTGAGCGCGTTTCAGGCCGGGAGCGCGGCGATCGCCCGGTAGCGGCACGGCCGCGCTCGGCGCAGAGCAGGTTTTCCGGGAAGCGGTGTGCTACGCTTTTTCGGTGAAGCGCGAAGACTATCTCGAGCGCATCCTGCGCGCGCGCGTCTACGACGTGGCGATCGAGTCGCCGCTCGAGCTCGCCCCGGGCCTCTCGAAGCGCCTCGGCAACCGGCTGCTGCTCAAGCGCGAGGACCTGCAGCCGGTGTTCTCGTTCAAGCTGCGCGGCGCCTACAACAAGATGGTCAGCCTGTCCCGCGACAAGCTGAGGAAGGGCGTGATCGCCTCGAGCGCCGGCAACCACGCGCAGGGCGTGGCGCTGGCGGCGCAGAAGCTCGGCTGCCGCGCGGTGGTCGTGATGCCGGTGACCACGCCGCGCATCAAGGTCGATGCGGTCGCCGCGCGCGGTGCGAGGGTGGTGCTGCACGGCGATTCCTATGATGAGGCGCATGCCCACGCCAAGGCGCTTGGGCGCCGGCAGGGGCTCACGTTCGTGCATCCCTACGATGACCCGGACGTGATCGCCGGCCAGGGCACCATCGGCATGGAAATCCTGCGCCAATGCGAGGGACCGATCGACGCGGTGTTCGTCCCGGTGGGCGGCGGCGGACTCGTTTCCGGCATCGCCGCCTATCTCAAGCACCTGCGTCCCGGCGTCACGGTGATCGGCGTCGAGCCCGACGACGCCGACGCGATGACGCGCTCGCTCGAGGCCGGCCGGCGCGTGAAGCTCGATCACGTGGGCCTGTTTGCCGACGGCGTCGCGGTGAAGGAGGTCGGCAAGGAGACCTTCCGCCTGTGCCGCAAGCTGGTGAACGAGATGGTGCGCGTCGATACCGACGAGATCTGCGCGGCGATCAAGGACGTGTTCGAGGACACTCGCGTGGTGCTGGAGCCGGCGGGGGCGCTGGCAATCGCCGGCGCCAAGGCGTGGGCCGAGCGACACGGCGCGCGCGGCAGGACCCTGGTCGCCGTGGCGAGCGGCGCCAACACCAACTTCGACCGCCTGCGCTTCGTCGCCGAGCGCGCCGAGGTCGGCGAGCACCGCGAGGCGGTGCTCGGTGTCACCATCCCGGAGGAGCGCGGCAGCTTCCGGCGCTTCTGCCGCGCGCTCGGCGGGCGCAACATCACCGAGTTCAACTACCGCATGTCCGACCCGCGCGAAGCGCACATCTTCGTCGGCGTCACGGTGCGGGACCGCGCCGAGACCCGGCGCATCGTCACCGACCTGCGCGGCGCGGGCTTCCGCACGCTCGACATGTCGAGCGACGAGGTGGCCAAGGGCCATATGCGCCACATGATCGGCGGGCACTCGGCGCTCGCCGGCGACGAGCTGCTCTACCGCTTCGAGTTTCCCGAGCGCCCCGGTGCGCTGATGAAGTTCCTCACGGCGATGAACCCGACCTGGAACATCAGCCTGTTCAACTACCGCAATTACGGCGCCGACTACGGCTCGATCCTGGTCGGCATCCAGGTCCCGCGGCGCGAGATGGGCGACTTCCGGCGCTTCCTCGCGCGCCTCGGGTACCCCAGCAGCGACGAGACACGCAACCCCGCCTACCGCCTGTTCCTCGGCTAGTCGCGCCGCCGTGACCGATGCGCCGACGCACAGCCTGCACCCGGAAGAGGGGGCGGCGGCGCGCGAGGCGCGCGCGCGTCGTGCCCGCCAGCGGCTGTGGTTCGCGCTCGCGATCCTCGCCAGCACGCTCGCGCTCACCGCGCTCGGCGCCTGGACCTACGGTGCCGTGGAGCGCCTGCTGCGCGAGTCGCGCGCCGCGGCGCTCAAGTCCGTGCTCGAGGCGCAGGCGAAGACGATCGAGGTGTGGATCGAGGACCACAAGCTCGGCATCCGGCGCCTCGCCCGCGACCGGCAGGTGCGCACGCAGGTGCAGGCGCTCGTCGACATCGCCACCCGGCACGGCGCGACGCCGCAGGCCTATTGCGGAGCGCCGGCACGGCGGCCGCTCGTCGAGCAGCTGGACGACGCGCTCGCCGGCACCGGCGCGGTGGCCTTCAACGTGATCGATCGCGGCGGGCGCATCGTCGCCTCGAAGTTTCGCGAGTACTGCGGCCTGCAGCTCAGCGCGCGCGCCTTCGAGCAGGGCCTCACGCCCGTGTTCCACGGCTAGTCCCGCCGCCGTGACCGACGCGCCGACGCACAGCCTGCACCCGGAAGAGGGGGCGGCGGCGCGCGAGGCGCGCGCGCGCCGTGCCCGCCAGCGGCTCCTGTTCGCGCTCGCGATCCTCGCCAGCACGCTCGCGCTCACCGCGCTCGGTGCCTGGACCTACGGTGCCGTGGAGCGCCTGCTGCGCGAGTCGCGCGCCGCGGCGCTCAAGTCGGTGCTCGAGGCGCAGGCGAAGACGATCGAGGTGTGGATCGAGGACCACAAGCTCGGCATCCGGCGCCTCGCCCGCGACCGGCAGGTGCGCACGCAGGTGCAGGCGCTCATCGACATCGCCACCCAGCACGGCGCGACGCCGCAGGCCTATTG
>CAZAEG010000189.1:0-4247 GCA_964484035.1 uncultured Enterobacteriaceae bacterium
CGATGGGCAGGCGAAGTTCGCGAGTTTCCGGTTCGCTGACGGTGTTCGCCAGCGCCGCGATCGAAGCAGACATGGACGTATTCCCTTTACCTGAGAGTCGGGCGCCAGCTTGAAGGTTCCCATGGTAGGAAGGTCAAGCTGGCCGCGTGTTCGCAAGGCTGAGCTTGACCTTACCATGGTGGGAAGGCACAGAGTCCCTCGCAGTCTATCCCTCAACTGCCAAAGGAGCACTTCCATGATCGAACTGCGCGTAGAAGGCATGACCTGCGGTCACTGCGTGAGCGCGGTGACGCGTGCGGTCAAAGCGGTCGACCCCGAGGCGAATGTCCAAGTCGATCTTGGGACCGGCAGGGTCCGCGTCGACGGCCGGAGTCCGGCCGAAGCACTGGGCAAGGCGATCACCGAGGCGGGCTATACCGCCTCGCCAGCGGGCGCGCAGGCACCGGCGGCGGCCCCGAAGAAGGGTGGCTGCTGTTGCTCGTAACGGTCTTCGACGGCGGTGCAAGCCGGCACCGAGGATTCCTGCGGCAGTCGCCGGTGGCGTCAAGGACGCATCCATATGAATGAAAACATCACGCATTCCGGAACATGGGGGCTCGCCGTCATCATGATTTTGGTGGCCGCATGGTTCCTGTATCGCTACCTCGCGCCGAAATCGTGGCGCGAGTGGGCCGGCGCCGGGCTGGTGCAGGCGTTCCTGATCGCGCTGTACGCGGAGATGTACGGCTTTCCTCTCACGATCTATCTGCTCGCGCGGTTCTCCGGGCTAGACCGGGTGGACCTGAGCGCCAGCCTGTGGTCCACGCTGCTCGGTGTGGGGGAGGCGGGGATGCTGATCTCGATGCTGTTGGGCTACGCGCTGCTTTTTGGTGGCCTCGGCATCTTCATCCAGGGTTGGCGCGAGCTCCATCGTGCCCACCGCGAACAGCGTCTCGCAACGGACGGACTGTACGGGCTGGTCAGGCATCCGCAATACACGGGTTTGTTCATCGCCCTGTTCGGCGAGGGCGTCGTGCACTGGCCGACGCTCTTCTCGGTGGCCGTGTTTCCGCTCATCGTCCTCGCCTATGTCCTGCTGGCTCGGCGCGAGGAGCGGCAGATGCTCGAACGCTTCGCCGAGCAATACCGCGCCTACCGGCGCCAGGTGCCGATGCTTGTCCCGCGGCCGGGCCAATGGGGCCGGCTCTTCGCGCGCCCCAAGCCGGTCGCGCCTGCAGAGGAATGAACGAGGTATCGGAGCGCGATCGCGCATCTAAGGAGCTCTAAATGGATTGGCTGTCGGGCAACTGGATTTGGGCGGTCCTCATCGTGGGGATGCTGGCCATGCACTTGTTTGGCCACGGCGGCCACGGCGGCAAGGGCGGGCAAGGTTGTTGTGGCGGACGCCGCGATGCAAAGGATGGCGAGCGTCCGACGGACACAGCGAACTGAGGGTTCGAAGGCGGCCACCGGCCGGCCCAGCTGCTGCATTGCCTGGCTAACCAGGTGGTCTCAGCGCCTATGCCAGCGTGGCGCCGCACTTCGAGCAGAATCGATCGCCGCTAGCCACTGCCTTGCCGCACTTGGCGCAGAAGCCCCCGCCACTCGTGGAACCGACGCGCGGGCGCGCTGGCCGGCGCCACCGGAAGTAATAGACAAGCCCCGAACCCGCCAGCAGCAGCGCGGCGGCGCCCAGGGCCAGCAATAGCCGGGACGAATTTCTCTGTCCGGTCGCCGGGGTTGCCTCGGGGTCCGGCGCGGGCGCGTTCAGCGCGAGTATGTCCGCCGAGGTTCGCGGGTCCGTCTTCGTGTAGCGGATCTCTATGGACAGTGGCGCCCCCTGCTTCACGGCACCGAGCTGCGCCGAGCGATACTGCAATCCGTCGGCCCCGGTGGACCTGTCGTTCAGCTCCGGTTGCACCGAAATATCGCTCGCACCCGCGGGCTCCTGGACGACTACATTCAGCGACCTCACCGGCACATCGCCCGGCCAGACGTACCTGTAGCTGCGCTCGCTCGTGCCGGTGGCGAACCGATCGTAGAACTCTACGTGAAACAAGCGCAGCGGGACGGTGAAACGCAGCGTGATGAAGTCGGCCGCGTCCGACCGGTCGTGCGGCAAATTGAAAAGCTGCCCCTTCGTCGCGGTCGCGTAGGCCACCGCTGTCGGGCCACCGGAGGATGCGGGGATACGAAGGGATACCGCGGCGGGCAAGCCGACGTCGCCGGCGAGCTCGCCCTTCAAGATCACCAGCGCAGCAGGGCGGTCGTATTCCGGCCAAATCTCGATCTGCAGGCTCTCCAGGGGCGCGGCGGCGACCGCCGGGATAAGCACGACGGCCAGAATCAGCGCCGCAATCGCCCAGGCGAGTCCCTCGACCGCGCTGGCGGCCGGGATTTTCCCTGCTCGAGTCATCGGTTCGCCGGGCTCGATTCTTCCGCCGGGTTGCACTTCGCGATTATGCTCAAAATTGACGCCGGCGCGCTCTTGCTTCCCCAAGAATGCAGAACCCCGCAATGGCGGCCAGAACCAGCACCACAGCGAATACCTGCGCCGCCGGAATGCCCCAGGCAAGGATCGCCGGATTGCCGCGGAAGAATTCGACCGCGAATCGGGCCGCTCCGTAACTCGCCAGATAGGTCAGGAAGGCAAAGCCAGGCGTCTTGAACTTTTCTCTTGTCTGCCAGACGAGGAGAAAGACCAGCAGGTAGGCTGCCATCTCGTAGATCTCCACGGGATGCAGCGGCACGTTCAACGGCGCCATGGCGCGGGGATCGGTATAGGTGATCGCCCAGGCGACATTCGCCGGCCTGCCGTAGCTGTCGCCGTTCAGCAGACAGGCGATCACACCCGCCGCCTGGCCAAGCGCCACGCCTGGAGCCAGGGCGTCCGCGAATCGCCAGAACGACAGCTGTTTCTTCCGGCAGTACCACAGCGCGGCGAGGAATCCGCCCGCAAGCGCGCCGATGATGCCGATGCCCCCGTGCCACACCGCCACGATTTCCCACGGTTTTTGCAGGAAATAAGCCGGGTCCGAAAAGACGACATAGTAGATTCTGGCGCCGACGATTCCGCCCAGCAGGGCGTAGAAGGCGAAATCGTGAACGAGAGCGGGATCGAGTCCGCTTCTCCTCGCTTCCCGCGCGCTCAGCCACAGGCCGAGGAAGAAGGACAGCGCGAGGATGATCCCGTAGGAGCGAAGTTCAAACGTTCCCAGCTGGACGAGAATCGGATACATGCGGGCATACGCTAGGGCTTGCCATGGAGGGAAGGTCAAGCGCCCCCGCGGGACTTGACCTTCCAGCCGTAGGAAGCTCGAAGCTATTGTGCCTGGTCACTCAGAGGTACAGTGCATGGCCGACCCCATCCAAGTCCAGCAAGCGACGCCGCGCCTGGCGACTCCGGCGGGCCACGTATATCCGTGGTACGTGCGCCTGATCCTTGCGCTGCAGCGGCGCAAGTACGGCGTCGAGCTGGAATCGGCGCGACTCTGGGGCCGCATGGCGCCCGCCTTTCTAATGATGACGCTGTTCTACCGCACGCTCGACCGGGCGGGCTCGCCGCTCGAGCCCGCCTTGCGCGCCCTCGTCCAGGTGCGCGTCTCGCAGATCAACTGGTGCGCGTTCTGCGTCGATCTGAACGGCGCGGCGGCGCTCGAGCGCGCGGTCGCGCCCGAGAAGCTCGCCGCGCTCGCGCAGCACGAAGCCTCGCCGCTCTATAGCGGGCGCGAGAGGGCGGCGCTCGCCTTCGCGGAGGCGTTGACCGATCCCGCGCGGCACGTCGACGACGCGTGCTTTGCCCGGCTGCGCGCGCACTTCGACGAGCAGGCGGTGCTCGAGCTAAGTGCGCTGGCGGCGTTTCAAAACCTGTCGAGCAAGTTCAACGCCGCACTCGGCTTGCCGGCGCAGGGATTCTGCGCGCGCGTCGGCTAGTCGAGCGCGCAAGGCCCGTGTCGGCCGGCCGCGCTTCGTTCCCTGGCCCGCGAGGCGCTGAGGTGCTATGCAATGGTTCTTCTGCGCTATGCTCAGCAAATACGTCGTCACCGGAGTGAAACCATGACATTGTCGAGAATCAGTCTGGCTTTGGCCGCCGCGGTGCTGCTTCTGCTGTCCGGCTGCGGCTACAACACGCTGCAAAGCACCGACGAGCAGGTGAAGGCGGCGTGGTCCGAGGTGCTCAACCAGTACCAGCGCCGCGCGGACCTCGTGCCTAACCTGGTGGAAACGGTGAAGGCGTTCGCCAAGCAGGAGCAGGACGTGTTCACCCG
>CAZAEG010000190.1:0-12790 GCA_964484035.1 uncultured Enterobacteriaceae bacterium
GCTCGGCTGGCTGGAGCGCGTGCCGACCTACAAGGACCAGATGGACAAGCTCAAGGACCGCGACCTGGCGACCTACGGCTTTCTCGGCTATCCGCTGCTGCAGTCGGCCGACATCCTGATCTATCGCGCGCGCTACGTGCCCGTGGGGGAGGACCAGGTGCCGCACGTCGAGATGACGCGCGAGATCGCGCGGCGCTTCAACCACCTGTACGGCCGCGAGGCGGGCTTCGAGGACAAGGCCAAGGCGGCGGTGAAGAAGATGGGCACGAAGAAGGCCCGGCTGCTGAACGAGCTGCGCACGAAGTTCCTCGAGTCGGGAGACGCGGATTCCCTCAAACGCGCGCAGGCGCTGCTCGAGGAGCAGCAGAATCTGCCGCGCGGCGACCGCGAGCGGCTCTACGGCTGGCTCGAGGGCGGCGGACGCAAGATCCTCGTCGAGCCCGAGGCGCTGCTCACGGCAGCGGCGCGGCTGCCGGGCCTCGACGGGCAGAAGATGTCCAAATCCTACGGCAATGCCATCGGCCTGCGCGAGGCGCCCGATTCGGTGGCGAAGAAGATCCGTACCATGCCGACCGATCCGGCGCGCGTGAAACGCACCGATCCGGGCACGCCCGAGAAGTGCCCCGTGTGGTCGCTGCATCTCGTGTACTCGGACGCGGCGCGCAAGGACTGGGTGCAGAAAGGCTGCACCACGGCGGGCATCGGCTGCCTGGAATGCAAGCAGCCGGTGATCGAGGCGGTGCTCGCCGAGCTCGCGCCGATGCGCGAGCGCGCGCAGACCTACCTGGACGACCCCACGCTGGTGAGGAGCATCATCGCCGACGGCTGCGACAAGGCGCGCAAGCTCGCGCTGGAGACCATGCGCGACGTGCGCGAGGCCATGGGGCTCACTTACAGCTGATGACGGAGCCCGCGCAACTGGCGCTTGCCGCACCGGTCGCCCGCATCTACGGCGAGCCGCTGATCGAGATTCCGCACGACCTGTACATCCCGCCCGATGCGCTGGAGGTGATTCTCGAGGCGTTCGAGGGTCCGCTCGACCTGCTGCTGTACCTGATCCGCAAGGAAAATCTCGACATCCTCGACATCCCGATGGCACCCCTCACGCGCCAGTACCTGGTGTATGTCGAGGCCATGCGCGCCACGAACCTCGAGCTGGCCGCGGATTACCTGGTGATGGCTGCGACGCTGATGGCGATCAAGTCCCGGCTGCTGCTGCCACGGCCGCCGGCCGCCGCGCCGGACGAGGAGGATCCGCGCGCCGAGCTCGTGCGCCGCCTGCTCGAATACGAGCGCATGAAGAAGGCCGCCCAGCAGCTCGACCAGATGCCGCAGGTCGGGCGCGACGTCCTCGCGGTCTCGGTGTGGGTGGAGCGCACCGTGACCGAGCGCCTGCCGGAGGTGAACCCGCAGGACCTCGCCGAAGCCTGGCGCGCGCTCCTGCACCGGGCGCGCCTCTCGGCGCACCATCGCGTATCGCGCGAGGAGCTGTCGGTGCGCGAGCACATGAGCGGCATCCTGCGGCGCCTGCAGGAGCGGCGCGTGCTGGAGTTCGGCGAGCTGTTCGACCCGGCGCGGGGCGTCGCGGTGCTGGTGGTGACGCTGCTCGCGGTGCTCGAGCTGGCGCGCGAGATGCTGCTCGAGCTCACCCAGTCCGGGAGCTTCGCGCCGATCTACGTAAAATTGGCTGATGCAGAACCCCGCTGAGGCGAAGCGCATCCTGGAGGCCGCGCTGCTCGCCTCGCAGGAACCTCTGTCGCTGGCCGAGTTGCGCCGGCTGTTCGACGACCAGCTCTGCGCCGACACCCTGAAGAACCTGCTCGCCGAGCTGCGCGAGGAGTGGGGCGGCCGCGCCGTCGAGCTGGCGAGCCTCGCCAGCGGCTGGCGCTTCCAGACGCGGCCGGAGTTCCGGCCGTTCGCCGAGAAGCTGCAGCCCGAGAAGTCGCCGCGCTACTCGCGCGCGGTGCTGGAGACGCTCGCCATCATCGCCTACCGCCAGCCGGTGACGCGCGGCGATATCGAGGACATTCGCGGGGTGACGGTGTCGACGCAGATCATCCAGACGCTGGAGAGCCGCGGCTGGATCGACGCCGTCGGGCACCGGGAGACGCCCGGACGGCCCGCGCTCTACGCCACCACCAAGACCTTCCTCGACGACCTCGGGCTGCGCTCGCTGCAGGAGCTGCCGCCGCTCGAGGAGATTGCCCAGACGCTGCAGCTTGAACCCGCGCCGGCCGCCAACGTCCCCGAATCCGCCAACGAACCCGCCGCAGGCTGAGCGGCTGCAAAAGCTCCTGGCGGCGGCCGGGCTGGGCTCGCGCCGGGAGATCGAGGGCTGGATCGCTGCCGGGCGGCTGAAGGTGAACGGGGCTGTGGCGAAGCTCGGCGATCGGGCCGCGCCCGCAGACTCGATAGAGCTGGACGGGACAGCCCTGGCGCTCAAGGCGGCCGGTGGCCGGCCCCGCGTCCTGCTGTACCACAAGCCAGATGGCGAGATGGTGACGCGCTCGGACCCGGCGGGCCGGCCGACCGTGTTCCAGCGGCTGCCGCCGATAGCGGGCGGCAAGTGGGTCGCCGTCGGGCGCCTGGATATCAATACCGCCGGACTTCTGCTGCTCACGGACTCCGGGGAGCTCGCCAACCGCCTGATGCACCCGCGATACGAGGTCGAGCGGGAGTACGCGGTGCGGGTGCTCGGCGCCCTGCAGCCCGGGGAGCGCGCGCAACTGCTCGCCGGCGTGCGCCTCACGGACGGTGACGCGCGCTTCGACAGCCTCGAGCCTTCGGGGGCGGCCGAAGGCGCCAACCGCTGGTACCGCGTGGTGCTGCGCGAGGGCCGCAACCGCGAGGTGCGGCGACTGTTCGAGGCTCTGGGGCGCAAGGTGAGCCGACTCCTGCGGGTGCGCTACGGGCCGGTGGAACTGCCGCGTGACCTGCGGCCGGGGAACTGGATCGAGCTGGACGGAAAAACCGTCGCGGAGATTGTGAAAACGGCAAAAAGAGATTAAACTTCAAGCCGTTTCATGTGGGTGGGCTTCGGCCCATTTTTTGTTTGTGCCGAGCACGCTGGAAGGCCTTGTGGAGCCGACCCTCGCCGGGTTGGGGTACGAGCTGGTGGACATGCAAGTGTCCAACCGGGGTCGATTCCTGCGCATTTTCATGGACAAGCCGGGCGGCATCACGGTGGAGGACTGCGCGGCGGTGAGCCGCCACCTGTCCCGCGTGCTGGAGGTCGAGGGCATCGACTACGACCGGCTGGAAGTATCTTCGCCGGGCCTGGACCGGCCGCTGCGCAAGGCTGCGGATTTCGCGCGCTACGCCGGGCAGAAGGTCGACGTACGCATGCGGCTGGCCGATGCCAGCGGCCGCCGGCGCTACATCGGGCGGTTGAAGGGCATCGAAGGCGCCACGGCGACCGTGGAGGTGGACGGTGCGCCGGTGGCGCTGCAACTGGAAGGCATGGATCGGGCGCGACTCGTTCCGGAACTGTAAGCATGGAGCAACGATGAGCCGGGAAATTCTGCTGCTGGTGGACGCGCTGGCGCGCGAGAAGAACGTCAACCGCGACGTCGTGTTCGGCGCGCTGGAGATGGCGCTCGCCTCGGCCACCAAGAAGCGCTTCACGGAGGACGTGGACGTCAGGGTGGCGATCGACAAGAACACGGGCGACTTTGAGGCCTTCCGGCGCTGGCACGTCGTGCCCGACGACACGCCGGAGTGGAACACCGCGCAGATGCTCTCGCTCGAGGAAGCGCAGGACCGCAAGTCCGACGCCCGGATGGACGACTACCTCGAGCAGCCGATTGAGAAGATTCCGTTCGGCCGCATCGGCGCGCAGACCGCCAAGCAGGTGATCCTGCAGCGCATCCGCGACGCCGAGCGCGAGCAGATCCTGAACGATTTCCTAGGCCGGGGCGACGAGCTGGTGACCGGCTCGGTGAAGCGCATGGAGCGCGGCAACGCCATCGTCGAGTCCGGCCGCCTGGAAGCCCTGCTGCCGCGCGAGCACATGATTCCCAAGGAGAACCTGCGCGTCGGCGACCGCGTGCGCGCCTGGGTGGCGAAGATCGACCGCGGCGCGCGCGGCCCGCAGCTGGTGCTGTCGCGCACCGCGCCGCAGTTCATCATGAAGCTGTTCGAGCTGGAAGTGCCGGAGATCGAGGAAGGACTGCTGGAGATCAAGTCCGCGGCGCGCGATCCCGGCGTGCGCGCCAAGATCGCCGTGCACACCAACGACCGGCGCATCGATCCCATCGGCACCTGCGTCGGCATGCGCGGCTCGCGCGTGCAGGCGGTGACGCAGGAGCTGGCCGGCGAGCGCGTGGACATCGTGCTGTGGTCGGCGGACCCGGCCCAGTTCGTCATCGGCGCGCTGGCGCCCGCGGAAGTGAGCTCGATCCTCGTGGACGAGGAGAAGCACGCCATGGACGTGGTGGTGGACGAGGAGAACCTGGCGATCGCCATCGGCAGGAGCGGCCAGAACGTGCGCCTCGCCTCCGAGCTCACCGGCTGGACGATCAACCTCATGACCGAAGACGAATCCAACAAGAAGCAGGCCGAGGAGTCGACGCGCGTGCGCGAGCTGTTCATGCAGCGTCTCGACGTCGACGAGGAGGTGGCCAACATCCTCATCCAGGAGGGTTTCTCGACGCTGGAGGAGGTCGCCTACGTGCCGATCAACGAGATGCTGGAGATCGAGGCCTTCGACGAGAACACGGTGAACGAGCTGCGCAGCCGCGCGCGCAATGCGCTGCTGGTGCAGGCGATCGCCAGCGAGGAGCAGGTGGAGGGCGTGGACCAGAACCTGCTGCAGCTGGAGGGCATGGACACGCAGCTCGCCGCCAAGCTGGCCGAGGGCGGCGTGAAGACGCGCGACGACCTGGCTGACCTCGCCGTGGACGAGCTCTCGGAAATGACCGGCATCGAGGAGGAGCGCGCCAAGACCCTGATCATGGCGGCGCGCGCGCACTGGTTCGAGCAGGACGGCGCGGCGCAGGTCAAGGAGGCGCAGTAGCGTGGCCATGACCAGCGTCGCCCAATTCGCCAGTGAACTGAGGATGCCGCCGACGGTGCTGCTCGAGCAGCTGCGCGCCGCGGGCGTGGAGAAGCGCGCGCCCGACGATTCGCTCACCGAGAGCGACAAGTCGCGGCTGCTGGAGTACCTGCGCAAATCGCACGGCTCGGTCGAGCCGAAGAACAAGATCACGCTGACGCGCAAGCAGACCAGCGAGATCATCAAGAAATCGGACACCTCGGGCAGGGCGCGCACCATCCAGGTCGAAGTGCGCAAGAAGCGCGTGTTCGTGAAGCGCGACCCCGCCGAGCTGGCCGCGCAGGAGAGCGCGGCGCAAGCGCCGACGCCGGCGCCCGCCGCGGACGTGCCCGCCGCCCCGGCCGCGCCGGCGCTCGACGCGCGGCAGCGGGAGTTGCGCGAGGACGAGGCGCGACGCCACGAGCAGCTCTCGGCGCTGCAGGCGGCCGAGGTGCGCGAGAAACAGGAGCGCGAGCGGCGCGAGGCGGAGCAGCGGTCCGCCGAGCGCGAGGCGCAGGTGGCGATCGAGAAGGCGCAGGCACAGCCCGGCGCGGCGCCGGTGGTCGAAGGCACGCTGCACGCGCCCAAGACGGGCGAAGCCAAGCCGGACAAGAGGCCGAAGAAGGCGAAGCCCACCACCACCATGCGCGACGACTCGGTGCGTCGGCGCACCATCAAGACGCGCGGCGACATGGGCGGCGGCGTCGGCGGCTGGCACGCCCGGGGCGGCGCGCGGCACCGCGGGGGCGCGACGGCAGAGCAGCAGACCTTCAGCCAACCCGCCGAGCCGGTGACGCGCGAGATCGCGGTGCCCGAGACCATCGCCGTGGGCGAGCTTGCGCACCGCATGTCCGTCAAGGCCGCGGAGGTGATCAAGGTGCTCATGAAGCTCGGCACCATGGCCACGATCAATCAGGTGCTCGACCAGGAAACGGCCATGATCGTGGTCGAGGAGATGGGCCACAAGGCGAAGGCGACCAAGCTGTCGGATCCCGAGGCCTACCTCGCCGAATCCGCGCAGGACGCGGCGCAGGAAATCGCGGCCGGCGAGCCGCGGCCGCCGGTGGTCACGGTGATGGGCCACGTCGACCACGGCAAGACGTCGCTGCTCGACTATATCCGGCGCACCAAGGTCGCGGCGGGCGAGGCGGGCGGCATCACGCAGCATATCGGCGCCTACCACGTGCAAACGCCGCGCGGCGTCATCACCTTTCTCGATACACCGGGTCCCGAGGCGTTCACCGCGAGGCGCGCGCGCGGAGCGATGGTGACCGACCTGGTGATCCTGGTGGTGGCCGCTGACGATGGCGTCATGCCGCAGACGATCGAGGCCATCAATCACGCCAAGGCGGCCGAAGTGCCGCTGGTGGTGGCGATCAACAAGATCGACAAGGGCGAGGCCAACCCGGAGAAGGTCAAGCAGGAGCTGCTGCAGCATGGCGTCGTGCCGGAGGAATTCGGCGGCGAGGTCGCGTTCGTGCTGGTGTCGGCGAAGACCGGCAAGGGCGTGGACGAGTTGCTCGAGCGCGTGCTGCTGCAGGCCGAGGTGCTCGAGCTGAAGGCGCCGGTGCAGACCCCGGCGCGCGGCGTGGTGATCGAGGCGCGCCTGGACAAGGGACGCGGCCCGGTGGCGACGGTGCTGGTGCGCTCGGGCACGCTGCGGCGCGGCGACGTGGTGCTGACCGGCGCCGTGTACGGGCGCGTGCGTGCCATGCTGGACGAGAACGGCCACGCCATCGATGCCGCGGGCCCTTCCATTCCGGTGGAGATTCAGGGCTTGTCGGAGGTGCCCACCGCGGGCGAGGACATGGCGACGCTCGCCGATGAGCGCAAGGCGCGCGAGATCGCGCTGTTCCGCCAGGGCAGGTTCCGCGACGTCAAGCTCGCCAAACAGCAGGCGGCGAAGCTCGAGAACCTGTTCCAGCAGATGGGCGAGGGCGACAAGAAGGTGCTGTCGCTGGTGATCAAGGCCGACGTGCAGGGTTCGCAGGAGGCCCTGGTGCACGCGCTGACGCGGCTGTCGACCGAAGAGGTGAAGGTCGGCGTGGTGCACTCCGGCGTCGGCGGCATCACGGAATCGGACGTCAACCTGGCGCTGGCGGCGAAGGCGGTGATCATCGGCTTTAACGCGCGCGCCGACGCCACGGCGCGCAAGCTCATCGAAAGCTCCGGCATCGAGGTGCGCTACTACAATATCATTTACGAGGCCGTGGACGAGATCAAGGCCGCGCTTTCCGGCATGCTGGCGCCGGAGAGGAAGGAGCAGGTGCTCGGCATGGTCGAGGTGCGCCAGGTGTTCCGCATCTCCAAGGTCGGCGCCGTGGCCGGCTGCTACGTGGTGGACGGCGTCGTGCGCCGCAACGCCCAGGTGCGCGTGCTGCGCGACAACGTCGTCGTGCATACCGGCGAGATCGACTCGCTCAAGCGCTTCAAGGACGACGCGCGCGAAGTGAAGGCCGGATTCGAGTGCGGCATGTCGCTGAAGAACTTCTCGGACATCAAGGAAGGCGACCAGTTCGAGGTGTTCGAAGTCCTCGAGGTGGCCCGCACGCTGTGAGCCGGGGCCGGCCGCAGAAGGTCGCGGACCAGATCCAGCGCGAGCTGTCCCTTGTGCTGAGCCGGGAGCTGCGCGATCGGCGGCTGGAGTTGCTTACCCTGACCGCGGTGGACGTGGCGCCGGACCTGTCGCACGCGGTGGTGTACTTCACCTGCCTGGAGGCCGCGCAGGTCGAGCCCGCAGCGGCGGCGCTGCAGCACGCCGCAGGCTACCTTCGGTCCCACCTCGCGAAGCGCATCAAGCTCTATACGACGCCGGAACTGCGCTTCCGCCACGACGAGTCGGTGGCGCGCGGCGCGCATCTGTCGCAGCTCATCGACAGCGTCCGACCGAAGAGCTGATGCGCCGCAGGCTCGACGGCGTGCTGCTGCTCGACAAGCCCGCCGGCGTCGGCTCCAATGCCGTGCTGCAGGCGCTCAAGCGCCTGTACGCCGCCGCCAAGGCCGGCCATGCGGGCACGCTCGATCCTCTCGCCTCGGGCCTGCTGCTGGTGCTGTTTGGCGAAGCCACGAAGTTCTCGCAACTCGCGCTCGATGCCGACAAGGAGTACGTCGCGTGCGCGCGCCTCGGCATCACCACGACGACGGCAGATGCCGCAGGCGAGGTCCTCGAGCGCAAGGCGTGCAGCGTGCATGATGCGGACATCGAGCCGGTTCTGGCGGGGTTCCGTGGCGAGCTCGAGCAGGTGCCGCCGATGTACTCGGCGCTCAAGCATGCCGGCCGGCCACTGTATGCGCTGGCGCGCGCCGGACTTGAAGTCCCGCGGGCGCCGCGCCGCGTTCGAGTGCACGCGCTGGAGCTCCTGCATTTCGCCGGGGACGCCCTCGAGCTGCGTGTGCGCTGCTCCAAGGGCACCTACATTCGCACGCTGGTGGAGGACATCGGCCGCGCGCTGGGCTGCGGCGCTCACGTCAGCGCCTTGCGGCGTACAGCATCGGGATCCTTTCGCATCGAGGACGCGGTGACGCTCGAGCAGCTGCAGGCCGATACGTCCGCGAAGCGCGACGCGAGGCTTCTGCCGCTGGAGCGGCTGCTGGGCGGCCTGCCGCGCGTGGATCTGCCGGCGGCGCTGGCCGAGCGCTTTGCGCTCGGCCAGGCGCTGCGCATGGCGCAGGCGCCGCTGGGAAAGTGCAGCGTCTACGGCCAGCAGGGCCGGCTGCTCGGCCTGGGCGAGGGCCGGGTCGCGGGCGAGCTGCGTCCGCGACGCCTCGTGCACCACGCAAGCGGCTGAAAAACATCGAAAAAAACTTGAAGATCGGCGCCGGCCTCGCTAGAATGCCCGGCTTAAATCAGGAGACGAAGCGTATGGCTTTGCAGGTTGCGCAGAAAGCGCAGGTCGTCCAGCAGTACCAGCGGTCCGGCAAGGACACCGGGTCGCCCGAAGTGCAGATCGCGCTCCTCACCGAGCGCATCAACAGCCTCGCCGGGCACTTCAAGTCCCACGTCAAGGATTTCCACTCGCGCCGCGGGCTCCTCAAGCTCGTGTCGCAACGCCGCAAGCTGCTCGACTACCTGCGGCGCAAGGATGCCGACAAATACCGCTCGGTCATCGAGCGGCTGAGTCTGCGCAAGTAGCGGGAATGCCGCCACCAGCAACGCTCATCGTGCGATGAGCGTTTTTGCTTTTGGCCACCACACGAGGTAACCCATTGAATCCGACAAAGAAAACTTTCACGCTGGGTGACCAGCAAGTCACGTTCGAAACCGGCGAGATCGCGCGCCAGGCGCATGGCGCCGTGATCTGCGCCATGGACGACACCGTCGTGCTGGCTGCCGTGACCGCCGCCAAGGAGCCCAAGGCGGGACAGGACTGGTTCCCGCTCACCGTGGACTACGCGGAGCGGACCTATGCCGCAGGCAAGATCCCGGGCGGCTTCTTCAAGCGCGAGGGCCGGCCCTCGGAGAAGGAGACCCTCACCTCGCGCCTGATCGACCGGCCGATCCGGCCGCTGTTTCCCGACGGCTTCTTCAACGAAGTGCAGGTGGTGGCGCAGGTGCTGTCGCTCAATCCGGAAGTCGATTCCGACATCCCCGCGATGCTGGCGGTGTCGGCGGCGCTGACGCTGTCCGGCATCCCCTTCAACGGGCCGATCGGCGCCTGCCGCGTGGGCTACGTCAACGGCCAGTACGTGCTCAACCCGACGGCGGCGCAGCTCAAGGAATCGCAGCTCAACCTGGTCGTCGCCGGCACCGAGCAGGGCGTGCTGATGGTCGAGTCCGAGGCGCGCGAGCTGCCCGAGGACGTGATGCTCGGCGCGGTGGAGTTCGGGCACGAGCGGATGCAGGCTGCGATCCAGGCGATCGACGAGCTGGCGGAAGTTGCCGCCAAGCCGGCCTGGGACTGGCAGCCGGCGGCGCAGAACGACGCGCTGGTGCAGCGCATTGCGGAGCTGGCGGAGAGCGACCTGCGCGCCGCGTTCGAGATGCGGCAGAAGCAGGCGCGCAACGCGCGCCTGAACGAGATCCGCAAGGCGACCCTGGCCAAGGTGGAGGAAGAGGCGAAGGCGGCGGGCGCGGCGCTCGGGTCCAACATCGCCAAGGACGTGTTCTTCAACCTCGAGTCGAAGATCGTGCGCAACCAGATCCTGGACGGCGAGCCGCGCATCGACGGCCGCGACACGCGCACCGTGCGGCCGATCAGCGTGCGCGTCGGCGTGCTGCCGCGCACCCATGGCTCGGCGCTGTTCACGCGCGGCGAGACGCAGGCGCTGGTCAGCGTGACCCTCGGCACCGGGCGCGACGAGCAGATCATCGACGCGCTGGCCGGCGAGTACCGCGAGCGCTTCATGTTCCACTACAACATGCCGCCCTATGCCACGGGCGAGACCGGACGCTTTGGCTTCACCAAGCGCCGCGAGATCGGCCACGGGCGGCTGGCCAAGCGCGCGCTGGTGGCGATGCTGCCGGGCGCCGAGGACTTCGGCTACTCGCTGCGCGTGGTGTCCGAGATCACCGAGTCGAACGGCTCGTCGTCGATGGCGTCGGTGTGCGGCGGCAGCCTGGCGATGATGGACGCCGGCGTGCCGATCAAGGCGCACGTCGCCGGCATCGCCATGGGCCTGATCAAGGAAGGCAACCGCTTCGCAGTGCTCTCGGACATCCTCGGCGACGAGGACCACCTGGGCGACATGGACTTCAAGGTCGCGGGCACCGAGACCGGCGTCACGGCGCTGCAGATGGATCTCAAGATCGAGTCGATCAACAAGGGCATCATGAAGATCGCGCTCGACCAGGCGCGCGAGGCGCGCATGCAGATCCTGGAAGTCATGAAGCAGGCGATCGAGGGCTCGCGCACCGAGCTCTCCACTTATGCGCCGCGCATCATCAAGATCAAGATCAACCCGGACAAGATCCGCGACGTCATCGGCAAGGGCGGCGTGGTCATCCGCGGGCTGCAGGAGGAGACCGGCACCACCATCGAGATCGAGGATGACGGCACGATTTCCATCGCCTGCGTCTCCGCCGAAGGCGGCGAGGCGGCGAAAAAGCGCATCCTGGACATCACGGCAGATGTCGAGGTGGGCAAGATCTACGAGGGCCCGGTGCTGCGCCTGCTGGATTTCGGCGCCATCGTGCAGCTGCTCCCGGGCCGCGACGGCCTGTTGCACATCTCGCAGATCAGCCATGAGCGCGTCAACGCCGTGTCCGACCACCTGAAGGAAGGTCAGATCGTCAAGGTGAAGGTGCTCGAGGCCGACGACAAGGGGCGCGTGCGCCTGTCGATGAAGGCGGTGGGCACCCCGGAGGCGGCGAAGCAGGCTTAGCGGGCGCGCATCGGCTTACTTCGCGACCTGCTTCTCGCGCAGCTCGTCCAGCGTCTTGCAGTCGATGCAAAGGGTGGCGGTGGGGCGCGCCTCGAGCCGCTTCAGGCCGATCTCGACGCCGCAGCTCTCGCAATAGCCGTACTCGTTGGCGTCGATGCGACCGATGGTCTCATCGATCTTCTTGATCAGCTTTCTCTCTCGGTCGCGGTTGCGCAGCTCCAGCGCCATGTCCGATTCCTGGCTGGCGCGGTCATTCGGGTCGGCGAACACCGTCGCTTCGTCCTGCATGGTGTGCACCGTGCGGTCGATCTCCTCGGACAACTCGGCTTTCAGCTGCTCCAGCATCTTGCGGAAATGCGTGCGCATTCTCGCATTCATGTAGTCCTCGCCCTTCTTCGGCGCGTAGGGCGTAAAGTTCTTTCTGCTCAGTTCGAGTGCCATTTCCTGCTTCGGCCGGAAAAAGAAAGGCGACTTTGTAGCAGAAAAGCCTCCCTGCGGCAAGCCGAAATAAGAGTATCATTGGCGCCCGTTTTCGGGGTGTGGCGCAGCCTGGTAGCGCGCTTGCTTTGGGAGCAAGATGTCGGGAGTTCGAATCTCTCCACCCCGACCCGTTTTTCCCGGCGGCTGCCCGTAGCTCAACCGGATAGAGCACCAGCCTTCTAAGCTGGGGGTTGTGGGTTCGACTCCCGCCGGGCAGGCCAGAACTGCAGCGACGACGGTGACCGTAGCTCAAAGGTAGAGTCCTGGATTGTGATTCCAGTTGTTGTGGGTTCGAGTCCCATCGGTCACCCCACTTTCTCAGGCGCGCGGCAGGTCCTCGCGCAATAGCACGAAGACCTGAGCCTGCGGCCAGGCGAACGGCGTGCGCGCATGCGCGCGCTCCAGCGTCCTCCTGCCACGCCCGATCTCGCAGACGAGCAGCCCGCGCGCCGTCAGATGCTCGGCCGCTTGGCGCAGGAGGCGCCTGACGAAATCCAGGCCGTCGTGCCCGCCGGCGAGCGCCAGGCGCGGCTCATGGCGGTACTCGACGGGCAGCGAGCGCATCGACGCCGCCGTGACGTAAGGCGGGTTGCAGAGGATCAGGTCGTAGCGCCGCCCGCGCAGCCCGGAGAACAGATCCGAGGGAACCAGGGCTATGCGCGCGCGCAAGCCGTGTCGATCGACGTTGCGCGCCGCCACCTCGAGCGCGGCCGAGGAAACGTCGCTGGCATCTATGCGCGCGCGCGGAAACGCCTTTGCGGCAAGCACCGCGAGGCATCCCGATCCCGTGCACAGATCGAGAACCCGCCGCGGCGCGCGGGGTAGCCACGGGCGCAGGCGTTCCTGCAGCAGCCCGGCGATGTGCGAGCGCGGAATGATGACGCGCCGGTTGACGTAGAACGGCTCGCCCGCGAGCCAGGCTTCGTTGAGCAGGTACGCAACCGGCGTGTGTTCGCG
>CAZAEG010000191.1:0-10288 GCA_964484035.1 uncultured Enterobacteriaceae bacterium
GGACGGCTGGGGCTACGCCGTGTTCGGCAGGGTCGTTTCGGGCATGGACGTGGTGACGAAGATAGCCAAGCTGCCCACCGGCCCGGGCGGGCCCTTCCGCAGCGACGTGCCGCGCGCGGCGGTGGTCATCCAGTCGGCCACCGTGGTCGGCAAGTAGCCCGGCGGCGTGCCCGCCACGCTGTTCATCTCGGACCTGCATCTGTCGGGCGAGCGCCCGGCGATCAACGAGCGGTTCTTCGAGTTTGTGCGCACGCAGGCGTCCCGCGCAGCCGCGCTCTACGTGCTGGGGGACCTGTTCGAATACTGGGTCGGCGACGACGAGCTCGACGCCGCCGCCGGCGACCCGCTGGCGCGGCGCGTCGCCGATGCGCTCGGCGAGCTTTCGCGGCGCGGCGTAGGCGTGGCGTTCATGCACGGCAACCGCGACTTCCTCGTGGGAAGGCGCTTCTGCGAAGCGAGCGGCGCGCGCCTGCTCGACGACCCGTCGGTGGACAAGATCGGCGGCGTGCGCACCCTGCTGATGCACGGCGACACGCTGTGCACGGACGATCTCGACTACCAGGCGTGGCGCCGCACGGCGCGCTCGCGCCAATGGCAGCAGGAGTTCCTCGCCAAGACCCTGCCCGAGCGGCGCGCTGCGCTCGAGGCGCTGCGCGAAAAGAGCAGAGAGGTGGTCGGCGCGAAGCCGGCCGAGATCATGGACGTCAACGACACGGCGGTGCGCGAAGCGCTGCGCGCGCACGGCCTGACGCGGCTCGTGCATGGCCACACGCACCGCCCGGCGCGCCACGCACTGGAGGTTGACGGCCGGCGCTGCGAGCGCTGGGTGCTCCCCGACTGGTACGAGCGCGGCGGCTACCTCGCCATCGACGACGCCGGCCCGCGGCTGGTTTCGTACTGACCGAGAAGGTGATTGTTCTCGAATCGCGTTACGCGCAGCAACGCGAGTGGATCGCGTCTTAGAGAACCAATCCGAGCTTGACCGGGCGACGGTCCCAAGAATCTCCCGTGTTATGTCACGAAGCCACAGCGCGTTCGGTCGACCACATGGGCATGTGATTGTGCACCTGTCCGACGTAGCGTAGCTTGCCTTCCGACTACGTCGGGGAGGCATTCGGCATGCGAAGTCGCACCAGGCACCGGAGCGAGTTGCGTGCAAGGGACGCGATCTTCAGGCCCGTATTGCTTTTCGCGCTGGCCAACGCATGTGCCGGCTGCGTAGGTTTTTCGCTCGAAATACCGAGTACGCACGAGGTCCGCAATCCCCAGCCGACCAAGGCGCGGGAAGGGAGCTTCGGCGCGGGCGACAAGCTGGTCCGCTGGGCCTGCCAAGCTGACTCGGAGCCGTCGGTTCCGCTGAGGAAGAGCGATTTCCTGAGCATGTGGGGCGAGCCCGGAGAGAAAGTGGTCACCGCCAATGGCGAAACCTGGGTCTACGCCGAGAGCCACCGCTGGTGCGGACTTTGGGCATTCGTGATCCTCCCCATACCCGCCCTGCTGCCCATCTGCGATACCTACGACAGGGTGTTCTTCGAAGGTGACGTGGCGGTAAGCTCGTCGAGCCGCCGGTTCCGTGGACTGATGATGGGGGTGGGTGCCCATCCCTACGGTTTCTTCCCCTTCATGGCTCGGCCCGGCCGTGTGACCGAGAGCAAACCGCAGGTGTTCGTGTTTCCTGAGCGGGAAAAGGGCGACCTCGCCTGCCCGGCGCCGCGGCCACCTGCATGAGAAGCGAAAGGAAGATCATGAACCCCGGTCCAGCAGGAACCCGTTTCATCCGCCTGCTCGCACTGCTGTTTCTTCTCTCCGGTTGCGCGACGACACAGAAGCTCGGCGATGAAGACCGCAGGAAGATCGGCGTGGTCAGGATCAGCAGCAATGTCCAAGTCGCGCCCACCATGTTCTACCTAGGACCTGGTACCGGGGTCCTGTTCGCGTTCGGCGCCATCGGCGGGGCGGCCGCGGCGGCGGCTTCGGTGGAGCCCGGCAAGGCGCTCCAGAAGTTTGCCGAGAAGAACAACATCTTCATCGAGAAGATCGCGCTCGAGGAAATCGACGCGGCGATTCGCCAGGCGGGCAAGCTGAGGGTGCTGAACACGGGAGAGCCGACCGATGCGGTCGTCAACGTGATCGTCTATCAATACGGCTTCGGCATCCCCCATGGCTTCAGCTCGCGCCTCGGCCCGATCCTCGGCATCCGGTGCGAGATCGCCGACGCCGGCGGCAAGGTCCTCGGCAGCGCGAGCGACTACGTGCTCAAGGCGGAGACCATGACGCTGGAGGACATGCGCGACGATCCCAAGCGCATCGAGGACGCATGGCGCAAGGCGGCCAGGCGCATCGCGGGAAACATCGCCGCAGGTCTCTGAACCACGGCACCCAGGAGGATCCACCATGAGCATCGGAACCCGGTTTGCGCTCGCCGTGGCGTGCACCGCGCTCGCCGCCTGCGTCTCGCCGAGGTCGTTTCTCGACCCCGGCGTGCCCGCGGTTTCGTATGCCGATCTCGGCAAGCGGGCGGAGCCGCTAAAACTGAAGCTGACGGTCGAATTCCAGCGCAACGGCGAGCCTTTCCCGCGTGCCGACCCGATCCTCAAGGACGGCGCGCAGCGCGTTCTGCGCGCCACGGGCCTCATCGTGCCGACCGACGCCAACGCCGCCGGCAGCATCCGGATCGTCATGAACAACATCGGCGACCTCAAGGCGGCCGAGGCCAAGGGAACGAAGATCGGTCTGACCCTGGGCCTGGCGGGGTCGACGGTGAAGGACGCCTACGAGATGAAGGTGTCGATCGCCGCCAACGGAAGAACTGCCGCAAATACAGTCGTCAAGCACGCGTTGTACACGTCCGCCGGCAACGAAACGCTGCCGCCCGGCGTGGAAACGGATCCGCCCAATGTCGCTTTCGATCGCGTCCTGGAGCAGATGTTGTTGCGGGCGCTCCGGGACATGCAGAAGGCCGGCGAGCTCACCGATCGGCGCGATCCACGGCCCGCGTTCGACACCACGAATAGGATGATGCGCACCCGCCACAGCCGCCAGGATGGGAAGTGGTGCGAGGCAGCTCGATGGCCAGACAGCGAGTGGCAATGGTGCGCGTGATGATCGTCGAGGACGACGTCGTGACGCGCGAGCGCTTCGCCCGCGCCATCTCGTCCGACCCGCGCACGACGCTGACGCAGGCGGCCAGCGGCGGGCGCGAGGCCATCGCGCTGCTGCCGGCGGCGCGCCCGGAAGTCCTGCTGGTCGACCTCGGCCTGCCGGACGTGCACGGCACCGAGGTCATCCGCCACGCCGCGCGCGCGCTGCCCGGCTGCGACATCATGGTTATCACCGTCTTCGGCGACGAGCGCAACGTGCTCGAGAGCATCGAGGCGGGCGCGACCGGCTACGTGCTCAAGGACTGCAGCGACGCCGACCTCGTCGACCACGTCCTCGACCTGCACGCGGGAGGCGCACCGATGAGCCCCGGCATCGCCAGGATGGTGCTGAAGCGCATGCGCGCCGGCGGCGAGCCGCGCCCGGAGCCGGGCGCCAAGGTCGAGGCGGTGCTCACGGCGCGCGAAGCCGACGTGCTGCGACTGATCTCGCGAGGCTACAAGTACAGCGAAGTCGCCGGGAAGCTCGGCATCTCGGCGAACACGGTCGGCACCCACGTCAAGAACGCTTACCGCAAGCTCGCGGTGCACTCGGGCGCCGCCGCGGTCATGCGCGCGACGCAGCTGCGGCTTCTGGATAGGTCGTAGGCACCGGCTGTGCCAATCGACGCGGCACGCTCAGCGTGAGCGTCGTTCCGCCGCCTGGCCGCGACGCGATGTCGAGGCCGGCGCCGATCGCCTCGGCGCGCCTGCGCATGTTCGCCAGCCCGAGGCCAGCCGACGGCTGGCGCGCGTCGAAGCCCGCGCCGTCGTCCTGCACCGTGATGGCTATGGCGTCGCCGCCGCTCGCGCGCGCGGCGATGTCGATGTGCTGCGCGCCCGCATGCTGAATCGCGTTGGAAACGGCTTCGAGCACGATGCGCTGGATCGAGAACACCGCGGAGGGATCGAGCGCCTCGACCTCCGGCAGCTCCTCGGCCGCCCAGCCCAGGCGCACGCCGGAGGATTCCACCAGCGGCTCGATGCGGTAGCGCAGCTTGCCGAGCACGCTGCCGATGTCGCCCTCGGCGGGCTCGAGCGCGTCGATCGCGATGCGCAGTTCCTGCAGTGCCTCCCTGACCCGCATTTCCAGGCCGCGCGCGTCGGGCGCGCCGCCTTGCGCGTAGCGCAGCAGGCCGACGAGGCTCGCCCCGAGGCCATCGTGCATGTCGGCGAGAATGCGCTGGCGGTCGCGGATCAGCGCCTGCTGGCGCAGTCGGTCTTCGCGCTCGGCGTGGAAGGCCTCGATTTCGCGTGCCTTCTCGTCCACGCGCCGCTGCAGCTCGACGTTGGAGCGCTGCACGCGCCAGACCGCGCGCACGTGGCGGTCGAAGATCGCGGCGCCGATCGCAAACACCAGCACCGGAACGTGGTACGGGCGCAGATAGGGCGCCTCGACGTCGATCCAGCCGAAGTAGCGCGTAGCTTCGTAGAACATCAGAGCGGCCATGACGCCGAGCGACAGGGCCGCCGCCAGGTCGGGCCAGCGCCGCCGCCGCCAGGTCGCCTGCAGCACGAGCGCCGCGCCAGCGGCCAGCAGCGCGCCGTTGATCAGGTCTTGCGCCAGCAAGCGCACCATCAGGTACTTCACGTTCAGGTATCCCAAGCTCGTCCACTGGTACCCCAAGACCGGCCACACAACTTCCGCCAGCAGGAACAGCCATAGGGCCGACTCGAACAGCGGCCGGCGGATGCCGACCAGACGCAACGCCAGGACGACGGCAGGAACGGCGAGGCCATAGAACCAAAACGAAGACAGTAGGTTGTGCAAGAAGCTTATGTCGCTCATCCAGCGAAGCGCATGCCACAGCGCGCCCGCCGTGGCCCACGACAAGCAGGCGATCGCGTACCAGAGCAGCACCCGGTCGCTGCGGCGCGCGAGCCAGATGAACAGCGAGATGATTCCGGCGGCGAACGTCATGGCGATCAGGCTGCGCTCGGCGTAGACGCCCCACTCCTGCGCCACGATCGAGCGAACATGGACGGGTCGCGCATCGCCCAATCGCACGCGTCCGAGGCCATGCATGTTGAGGACCGCGTGCCGGGTGCGCATGCGCACCAGGATCACGTTCCTGCCGGGTCGTAGCAAGGAAGACGGAAACGTGAGAAACACTGGCGTGTTGAGCCGGAGTCCGTCGCCGGCGGTCACGTCCCGCGAGCTGCCGACCGGCGTGTCATTGACGAAGAAATCGACCCACGCGGAGCGCGCGTCATTGAGCTGGATCGCCTGCACCCAGGGCGGCGTGTCCTCTAGGTTGAACTCGATTCGATACCACCCAAAGCCCGCCATCCCGGGATTGGTGCTGTGCCACCGGTGCGGCAGGGCGACCCGCTGCCACGGCGTGCCCTCCGCGGGCAGATCCGAGTACCAGCGGGACAAGAAGAACTCGGCCTCGTGGAACACGGTAGGCTGCGCGGCCGGGGAATGGCCCGGGAGAACGAGCAACACGAGACCCAGGAGCGCCCCGGTCGCGAGCACACGCCGCCGCTTCAGCGCCGCGCCGACCCCTCCAGGAATCACCGCACGACCTCCTTCGACCCCATGGCTGCCAACCGATGGCGATTGTGCTCCCGTGCGGGCGCAATGGATACGCATCCGGGCGCCGAGGACGCGGCGGCGCCGCCGCAGAAAAGCAGACTGGCCTACCTGCTAACCAAGTTCGCGCGCGAGATCCGCTTTGACGTCTTCAACCGCCTCCAGCCCGACGGCGACCCGTAGCAGGCCTTCGGTGATGCCCGCCGCGGCGCGCGCCTCGGCCGAAATGCGGCCATGGGTGGTGGTCGCCGGATGGGTGATGGTGGTCTTCACGTCGCCCAGGTTGCCGGTGATCGAGATGAGCTGCGTCGCGTCGATCACCTTCCACGCCGCCTCGCGGCCGCCTTTCACTTCGAAGGACAGCACGGCGCCGGCGGCACGCTGCTGGCGCTTGGCCAACGCGTACTGCGGATGGGACTCCAGCCCGGGGTAGTGGACGCGCGACACGCGCGGGTGGCGCTCGAGCCATTGCGCAAGTTCCAGGGCGCGCGCCGACTGCGCCAGCATGCGCAGCTCGAGCGTCTCCATGCCCTTGAGGACCACCCAGGCGTTGAAGGGCGAGAGCGACGGCCCGGCGGTGCGCAGGAAAGCGAACACGGCATCCATCACCGGCCCTTTCGCGCCCAGTACCGCGCCGCCCAGCACGCGGCCCTGGCCGTCGAGGTACTTGGTGGCGGAATGGATCACCAGGTCGGCGCCGAGTTCGAGCGGGCGCTGCAGCGCCGGCGTGCACAGAGCGTTGTCCACCGCAAGCACCGCACCGGCCTTGTTCGCCACCGCGGCGAGCGCAGCGATATCGGAGATCTCGCCCAGAGGATTGGAGGGCGTTTCGAGGAACAGGAGCTTCGTGTTCGGCCGCACGGCGCGCTGCCAGTCCTCGACCCGGGTGGCCGAGACGAACGTGGTTTCTACGCCGAAGCGCGACAGGATCGTGGCATAGAGCTGCACCGTGGCGCCGAACACCGCGTTCGAGCAAACTACGTGCTCGCCTGCCTTGAGCAGGCCCATGGACATGGCGAGGATCGCCGACATCCCCGAAGCGGTGGCCACGCAGGATTGCGCCCCCTCGAGCGCCGCCAGGCGGTCCTGGAACATGGTCACGGTCGGGTTGGTGAAGCGCGAGTAGACGAAACCCTCTTCCCCGCCCGTGAAGCGCCCGGCAGCCTGCTGCGCGCTGTCGAACACGAAGCTCGAGGTGAGGAACAGGGCCTCGGAATGTTCCTGGAACCCGGTGCGCTGCTGGCCCGCGCGCACCCCCAGGGTGGACTGCTCGAACTTTTTCGCCATAAAAAAACCCGGTCCTTTCGCCAACTAAGCGGACCGGGCTTCTCGGCACGCTTTAGCAGTATTTTTAACGCGCCCGCAAGCTGTGGCTCAAATCGGCGCGAACCGGACTATAGCAAAATCATTGCGCGGTGACCAGATTCAGGTCGAGCTGGGCGCCCTCGGCTTCGTCGCCCGAGTCGCGCGCGGCGTCGCGGCGCACCTCGATGGCGTGCAGGTAGTCGGTGGTGACGTCGCCGGTGATGTAGCGCCCGTCGAAGCACGAGGTCTCGAAAGTCTTCAGCCTGGGGTTCACCTGGCGCACGGCGTCCTCGAGGGCTTCCAGCTCCTGGTAGATGAGAGCGTCGGCGCCGATCTCGCGGCCGACCTCGTCCTCGCTGCGGTGCGCGGCGATCAGCTCGGAGCGCGTCGGCATGTCGATGCCATAGACGTTGGGGAAGCGCACCGGCGGCGCCGCCGAGGCGAAGTACACCTTGCGCGCCCCGCCCTCGCGTGCCATCTGCACGATCTCGCTGCTGGTGGTGCCGCGCACGATGGAGTCGTCCACCAGCAGCACGTTCTTGCCCTTGAACTCGACCCCGATGGTGTTGAGCTTCTGGCGCACCGAGCGCCGGCGCACCGCCTGCCCCGGCATGATGAAGGTGCGGCCGATGTAGCGGTTCTTGACGAAGCCTTCGCGGTACGGCAGGCCGAGCCCCTGGGCGAGCTGCAGCGCCGAAGGCCGGCTCGAATCCGGAATCGGAACTACCACGTCGATGTCGAGATGGCGATAGCTCCGCCGGATCTTCTGCGCGAGCTTCTCGCCCATGACCAGGCGCGCCTCGTACACCGACGCGCCGTCGATGACCGAATCCGGCCGTGCCAAGTACACGTACTCGAAAATGCAGGGATTGAGCGAGGTCGTCGGCGCGCATTGCTGGCTGTGGAAGTTGCCCTCCTCGTCGATCAGCACCGCTTCGCCCGGAGCGATGTCGCGCAGGAGGCGAAAGCCCAGCGCGTCCACGGCCACCGACTCCGACGCCACCATGTACTCCGTGCCGCGCTCGGTCTCGCGGTAGCCGATGCACGCGGGACGGATACCGTAGGGATCCCTGAAGGCGAGCACGCCGTAGCCGGCGACCATGGCGATCACGGCGTACGCGCCGCGGCAGCGGCGGTGCACGTTGGCCACGGCGCGAAAGATGGTCTGCGGATCCAGGCGCAGCTTGACCGAGGTCTTCTCCAGCTCGTGCGCCAGCACGTTGAGCAGCACCTCGGAATCCGAGTTGGTGTTGATGTGCCGCAGGTCCTGGCGGAACATCTCCTCCTTCAGCGCATCGGCATTCGTGAGATTGCCGTTGTGGCCGAGCACGATGCCGAACGGCGAATTCACGTAGAAGGGCTGCGATTCGGCGGAGTTGAAGGCCGAGCCCGCGGTCGGATAGCGGCAATGCGCGATGCCGATATTACCGGGCAGCGAGCGCATGTTGCGCGTACGGAAGACGTCGCGCACTTGGCCGTTGCCTTTCTGCATGTGGAAGGTCTTGCGCTCGGCGGTGACGATGCCCGCCGCGTCCTGGCCGCGGTGCTGCAGGAGCAGCAACCCGTCATACAGCACCTGGTTGACGGGCGAGCGCGCTACGATGCCGAGGATCCCGCACATGGGAGCCGCCTCGCGGAGACGTTAAGGGTCAATGATAGCGCAGGCGCTGGCCGAGCGCCTGCGGCAGCCAGGGCCGCAGCGCGAGCGCCGCGCGACCCATCGGCGGGCCGCACACCGAGTCGCGCCATGCCGGCTGGCGCGGGAACGCGGTGAGCCCGGCGACGATGGCGAAGGCGAGCAGGATGATCAGGGCGCGCGCGACGCCGAACATGCCGCCGAGCACGTGGTCCAGCTCGCCCAGTCCCGCCACCTTGACGAGCCTGCGCAGAAACTGGCCGAGCAGCGTGCACACCGCGAGAATGACGATGAACACGGCCACGAACGCGATGAGCACGCGCAGCTCGGGCGTCGGGATCGATTCGGGCATCACCCCCGCCAGCGGGCTGCCGAAATAGTTGGCGCCGAGGAAGGCCAGGACCCAGGCCGCGACCGAGATCACCTCGCGCACCAGGCCTCGCCAGACGCCCCAGGCGATCGACGCGACGAGCCCGACCAGGATTGCGTAGTCGAACCAGGTCATGTCAGGACCGGGTCGTGACGCTGCCGGGCTTGAAGCCCAGCGCCCGGATCTGCTTCAGCGCGCGCTCGGCCGCGTCACGGCTCGCATACGGTCCCGCACGCACGCGCGTCACCGTCCCCTGCGCGGTCGCCACGGGCTCGGTGTAGTAGGGAATCTTCGCCGCCTTCAGCTTGGCGACGACCCCCTCGGGCTCCACGTACGCGCCGATCGGCACGACGAACTGGTCGTTGGCGAGCGCCGCCTGGGCGCGCGCGCGCTCCGCCGCATCCGGCGCGCGTGCCTCGGGCTTGGCCTCGAGCTTGGGTTCGGGTTTGGGCTCGGACCTTGCCGGTTCCGTCCTGGGCGGCGCGGGCTTGGGCACCGCCTTGGGCTTGAACGCCGATTCGTCCTCGTTCGGGATGCGCACGCTCACGGGCGGGGTCTGCCGCGGCTGGGGATCGAAGATCCACGGCAACACGATCACTGCGGCCAGCACCAGTGCGATCGAGCCGACCAGTCGCCGCCGGCCGCGGCGCTTCAGCGTGTTGATGTCCTGCGATTCAGCCATGGGTGCCGGCGCCGTTTCGGGTGGCCGCGAGGGATTGCATCACTTCGGCGACGGTGAGAAAGGATCCGAAGGCGACGATTTTATCATTCTCTCCCGCCTCGTCCCGTGCGGCGGCGAACGCCTGCGCTGCGCCACCGTGCTTGAGCAGCGGGGCTCGGATGCCGGCCGACGACAGGATGGCCGCCAGCGTCTCGGCGTCCGTGCCGCGCGGGCCGCCGAGGCTGCACAGGTGCCAGCGCGTCACGCGCGGCGCCAGCGCGCGCGCCACGCCGGCGATGTCCTTGTCGCGCAACATGCCGAATACGGCGAGGGTCTGCGCGGCGTAGCCCGCGGCGCCGAGGTTCTCGGCCAGCGCCTGGGCCGCCTCCACGTTGTGCGCCACGTCAAGGATCACCTGCGGCCTGCCCGGGAGAACCTGGAAACGCCCCGGCAGCACGACCTCGGCAAGGCCGCGGCGTACGTCCTGCATGCTCACCGGCAGGCGCTCGCGCAGCGCGTCGAGCGCCGCGAGCGCGGCTGCGGCATTGCGCAACTGGCGTTGGCCGCGCAGCGCGGGGTAGGCGAGCGCCCCGCGCCTCGTCGCCGGCCCCCAGTAGTCCCACTGGCCCGGATGGGCGCGGTA